>DATCHY010000265.1:0-7035 GCA_036508065.1 Geomonas sp.
TCTACTACCAGCCGTCCTCGGCGGCGCACTGGAGGCTCTCGGCACCCTGTCCGAGTTCGACTACCTGCAGAAGCCCTGCGTCGAAATAACCACCACCATGCAGGACCTTCACCATCTGATACAGCTGGAGCACGTGTCAACCTACCTGGCGCAGGCGATACCGATGGCGCGAGAGTTCTGGAGCTGCGGGGAAAGCTGGAGGATCGGTTGCGCCGCCGCAACTGGACTATTTCTTCCCGCAAAAGGTATAACAGGCGAAATATTACCAGTTAAAATTCCTTATGGCAACCCACTAATGCATCAATTTTAATGCTTAACAGCTGACTGAGGTGGTCCATCGGGCCGTAAGGATTATCACCGAGGAGGTGGGTCCGTTTATCGGCGGTGGCACAAAAACAGGATGGGAGGGGATCGATCAGGTAATTCGACACGCCGTGCCGGCAGAAGCTTCCGGATCGTCGACACCCGGATTCGGCACTAAAAGAAGGGTGCCAGGGAAGAGGCGTCCTGATCAGTTATCGGAAGTCCCCTGGCCTTGGCGAGGGCGCCCCAGCCCCCGATCCAGGGCCATTTGCATTCTGGTCACGAAATAACTTTTTACAGACAACGACTGACCGCTCGGGATACCCGAACTGCTTTTTATATGCTCCGGGCTTTAATTGGTGCGTTGCATTCAAATGGTGAGTCACAGTCTTGAACCCGGACTTACGCATATCATGCAGATCACTTCATTCTTCTTGAAAACATTCTTCACGCACAATGAAGTGAGGAAGGGTTTTCTGGGCAGAGGGCAGGCATCACATGGTTCTTAGAACCTTCGATAAAAGCCTACCAATACCGAATTATGAACGCCAGTGATAGGTTTTTTAGCGTTTTCTTACCCTGGCTATTTCTGCCCATCCCGCCAAAAATGTAAAATTGGCCAAACTGAGGCTAGCCATTCCACAAAGGTGTTGATGGATTAAATCCTCAGTGAAATCGGGGATTTAACGAAAACAGCTAATCGCCTAGTTTCAGACGGTTAGCGGTTTTCAACACCTTTATGGAACGGCTACAAACTGAGGCTCACCTTTTTCTCTTTGACTCCTTGCTCCAGTACGCCGGATCGGCAGGACATCATACATTTGGGAACCTCCCCCGCCAAAGGATACCCATAGATTATGCGGATATGATCCTTTTTGTGGGATAATTTCGTTGCCATTTTGATCTGGCTGGAAAGTCCACGCTCACACCTCAATCCTGAATTCGGCGCCCTCTGCGGTGTTGCGCGCGGAGAGCCTCCCCGGCATATTCTTCTCGATGATGATCTTCGACATGTAGAGACCGATGCCGATCCCCTGGTCCGGCCCCCGGGTGGTGAAGTAGGGATCGAAAATCTTCTCCAGGATCTCTTCGGGGATGCCGCCCGCGTTGTCGGCGATGGTGATGACGCCCCTCCCCCCCTGGCCGAATATCTCGATGGCAATCACCCTCGGCTTGTCGTCCTTGCGTGCCAGGAAGGCGTCCCTCGCATTGAACAGGATGTTGAGTATCACCTGGGAGAATTCGTTGGGATGACCGGTTATGACCGGTTCGTCCGCCGCCGTCACGGTGATCACTATCTGCAGCTGCCTGAAACTCTCGTCGATGAGGGAAACCGTTTTCTCGACCATCTCCTGCACCTTGAAGGGGACCTCCCCCTGGTTTTCGCTGATCGATTTCATCATCAGCTCAATCGCCGGCACGACGATCTCGAACACCACCTCTTCCGGTGAAATCCCCATGCCAAGGGCATCGCGCACAACCAGCAGCGCCCTGTCCCGGTCGGTGTCCATAATGGCTTCGTTATACTGATTCAAGACCCGTTGCAGCATTTCTCCCCCTGTCTGTTCCCGGTTCACTGAATGATATCTCCCGTTCAAGGGGGGGCAAGGTCAGCCTTCATCCCCTCCAGGCCCCTGAGCCTCTCGGTAGCCAATCATGTATTGAAGGCGGAAGCAAACTCAGTGTTAGTCGATCTACTTCGATAAATCTGAGTCCAACACTTCCCGCACCTTGCGCAGGAGGTCAAATGGGGACAGGGGTTTCATCACCAGATCCATCCCCGCGGCAAGGAGCCCCTTCTGCTCAAGCAGGTCGGCGGTATAGCCGCTCACGAAGAGGGATCTAATCGTGGGGCAGAGTTTCATGATCTCTTCGCACGCCTCACGGCCGTTCATCTTGGGCATAATCAGGTCGAAAATGAGCAGCCGGATCGTATCCCGGTGCTCGCTGAACCGCTTGACCGCCTCCTCGCCGTTGGCCGCTTCAATGACCGTGTAACCCTGTTCCCTGAGTACCCTGATGATCAGAGCCCGGATCGCGTCATCGTCCTCAGCCAGAAGCACTGTTTCAGTTCCTTTCAGGTGGGGCGCCGGCGCCGGCAATGCCTCGTCCGGCTGGGCCAGGTTGTAGAGGGGGAGATACATGCTGAAGGTCGTCCCCCGCCCCGGGTTGCTGTTGACGTAGATGTAGCCGTCATGCTGCTTGACAATCCCGTAGACGACCGACAGGCCGAGACCGGTTCCTTTCCCCGGCTCTTTGGTGGTGAAGAACGGCTCAAAGATGCGTTGACATGTCTCCTCGTCCATTCCCGTGCCGGTGTCGGTCACGGTGACCAGGGCATACCTCCCCGCCTTGCCATAGCCATGTGCGTGAATAAAGGCAGCATCCAGTGTGGCGGCCCCGGTCCCGATGGTAAACGTGCCGCCGTGTGGCATGGCATCCCGACCGTTCGTCGCCAGGTTCATCAGTACTTGCTCGATTTGCCCCCGGTCGGCTAAAATCATGAGCTCACCTGCCGCAAGATCTGTCCGAATCGCGACGTCCTCGCCGATGATCCTGACCAGGAACTTCTCCAGATTCCGGACGATCTCGTTCAGCTCCATCGGCTGCAGTCTGATGACCTGATTGCGGCTGAAGGCGAGCAGGCTCCTGGTCAGGTTGGCGGCCCGCTCCGAGGCCGAAAGCAGCTGTTCAACGTTGATCTGCAGCGGGTCGTCTTCCTGCATCCCCATCTTCAGGAGAGTGCCGTAGCCAATGATGACGGTGAGGATGTTATTGAAATCGTGGGCGATCCCTCCCGCCAACCGGCCGATGGCCTCCATCTTCTGGGCCTGGCGGAGTTGGTCTTCGAGACTCTTTTGCTCCGTGATGTCGATCCCCATCTCCAGGATGAGCGTTGAGCCGTCTGTATCGGTAAAGGGGAAGTCGTGGACGAAGTAACTGCGGCCGTCCGGGCCGCGCCACTCCCACTCGTGGGGCGCCCTGGTCTTCAGGACGGCGTGGGTCTCGCACGGCTCGGTGCGCCCAAGCATAGACTCGAAGCAACGGGGCCCGTGGGACTCGCCGAAGCGCTCCTTGAAGACTCGGTTGGCATAGGTCACATGATAATCTGTTGTCAGAAGGACCAGATACACCGGCAGGGTTTCCATGACATCGTTGAACCGTTGCCGCTCGGCCTTCACCTGTTCCTCGGCCCGCTTGCGCTCGGTGATGTCTACGAAGGAAACGACAACCAGCGTTATTTCCCCCCCATCGTCGTACTCCGGCTCGGCATTTACCAGCACCCACGCGACATCGTCCCGGTCAGGACGGCTGATTCCCGTCACATGCCCCCTGAGAGGCTGTCGTCTGGAGAGCACCAGGTTTACCGGATATTCAGCGACAGGCATAACGGATCCGTCCTCCTGCAGGAAATGCCATTGCTGATCGATCAGGGCCTTGCCGAGGAGCTGGTCCGCGGAAAAGCCGAGCAGCTCCTGCGCCAAAGGATTGCTGATCAGGATGCGGCCCTGGCTGTCATAAAGCACGATGGCCGTCTGGACCTTCCGTATGAGCGACCGGTACCTTTCCTCGCTGGCGTGCAGTTCGACATCCCGCTCCGCCAGCGCATCCAGCATGGAGTTGAACTCTCGCGCCATGACGGCCGCCTCGTCGAAGCCGGCAATCGTCGAGCGGGCCAGGCGGTTGCCGGAGCGGACCGCGTCGATGGTCTCCTGGACCGCGTAAAGCCTCCGGGTGATCCGGAGCCCCATAAACCAGGCAATGGCCGACCCGATGAGAATCGCCGCCAGAGCGTAGACGACACCGCTTCTGGTGACCTCCGCAAGCTTTGCGCCGGCCGCCTTCTGCCCTATGCCGACGCGCGCCCAGCCGACATGACGTCCTCTGATCATGGCGGGAGCTGCGACATCAACCAGGGAAGGAGCCCCGTAGAGCACCGTCTGGCGCGCTTCGCGGGGGAGGTCGAGCATGTAGAGCCCCTGTCTGAACTTGTCGGTGTCGGCCAGCACGCGTCCCTGCTGGTCCGCGAGAATGGCGAAGAGGATCTCCGGATAGCGGCGCTGGGCCTCCACGAGTTCCTGCAGCCCCGAGACGTCGTCAGCGGCGATCCATCCATCCAGCGGAGGAGGTGGCGAGGACCTGGGAGAGCGCCGTCGCCTCCGCGATCTGGCGGTCCAGGAGCATGGCGCGCTGACGTGCGGTCAGATCGCCGATGAAAAGGGCCATCATTACCGCATGCACCGCGGCCACGCCTATGATGAGGCGACCGCGGAGCGTACCGAACAGAAAGCGGTACAGTGCCTTTAGCGTCATCGCTCCTCCACCGGCCGAACCTCCCTCACGAAGCGGGAGATGTATCGGCGCACCACCTCGTAGTCCGCGTCGGAAGCGGGAAGGAAGCGTGCCGTTTCCATCCCCGAGAGGATCGATTTTCCTTCCTTTGTCCCGTCAAGCCCGAGCAGGAGCACCCTGACCTGCTCCCCCACCTCAAGCGGCACGTCCCCCCGCACCATGAGGGAGTTGTTGACAAGCGACTCCGTTTCCCAGATGACCTTCAGCTCCGCCGCCTCCCGCGGATGCTCCTTTTGGAAGGCCCGCCATGGCGGCGGCCAGGTCGCGCCTGCCGCGGTCTGTCCCAGATAGGCGTTCATGATGGAGGACTCCTGGGAGCCGACGTAACGGTTTTCGATGTCGGCATCGACGTCGATGCCGTGGTTATGGAGAAAGTACTGGGGCATGATGCAGGCCGCCAGGGCCGTGGGAGAGGGATAGCTCACCGACTTCCCCTTCAGATCGGCGGGGCGCGAAAGATTGCTGTCCCTGCGCACCACGAATATCCCCTTGAAGTCCTGCGGCTCTCCGGCCATGGCGATGACGCGCTAGCCGACCTTCATGGCCTGAAGGGTCTGCCAGGGATTGGGGAGGAGAAACTCAGGTCTGCGCGCACGGTACTTTTCCTCGAAGTTGGCGTAGTCCCGTGATGCCTCCAGGGCCAGGCGCGCCCCTTGTAGCCGGCCGTTCAGGTAATCGATGAGCGGCTGATAAGCCTGCATGAGTTTGACTGGATTATGCAGGGGGTGAACCGCAAGGTGATAGACGGGTACGCCTGGAGATGACGGTTTGGTCCCGAATTGCGGCCCTCGCCCTTCGGGTTCCGGGCTGCAGCCGGCGAGCGTTCCGAAAAGAAGCGCCAGCACGAAAATTGTCAAAACTCTCCGGTCCATGCTACCCTCCTGCGACACCTCAAGTCTCGCACCCTTTTCGCCGTGAGGCCGGACGTGCTGTTCCAGTTTCCGTATCCTCTCCTGCGGAGCGAATGCTTTCTGCCCATCATCTGCAACGCTGCCAGGCCGCTATCGGCCGTAGCCGGCCGACAGCGCCAGTTTTTTCAGCATCTCTTCCAGAACGGGTAAGTTTGACTAAAACCCCGAAAAGTCAATTTTGAGCAAATAACTCTAACATTTCGAACTGTTAACACTGCCATCTACATTGACCCGTTACTGACCGATTTACTGCATCCAGAAAACGTCCCTTTCCCAGATGCAATTTTTGTTCTACCACAAGGGCTGTTTTCTCCCTTGAAAACGGGTACAAACCCATCTATCTATCAATTTCCGATAAACGCATGAGAAAATAACATGAAAAGCGGCCATACACGCGTACCCACAGCCCAGCAGAATCTCGATTCGCAGCTTAAAATTGACTTTTCGGGGTTTTAGTCAGAAATACCCAATCTGGGACACCCACCACAGACCGCCAAATCGTGCTTTTAAGCCACTTGATGGCCATAGAGAGCGCGGAATGGGTCTTCGAGGTGGTAGATCGTGCGCGGGTGAAGGAATTTGGCGGCTCTGGAGGTTAATGTGATGCGAGGATGAGGCTCATGATCGGGGCAGCAAGGGTTTTAGGGGGGATAAAGACGAAAAAAATCCCCAGGCCGGGGAGGAACCTGAGGATTCTTGGGGTGCGGATGGTGATGCCGGCGGTTATTCTTCGGAGTTGCCGGGGTTCGAGGTGGGCGCGGCGCCGGGGAGGATCAGGCGGATCGCGGTCCAGCATTCCTTCTCACTGAGGAGATTGGCGGCGGAGACGAAGTAATGCCCACCTGGCCACACCAGATCCGCAGGGGAATGCTCCCAAGTGCGGGGCTCGGGGATCTCGAGGTTGGCCGGCGCGCCGTGGAGGGCGAAGTAGGCGGCCAGCAGGATTCCACACACCACCCTTTCTCCCGACGAGTAATACTCCGTCAGGCATTTGGGCTTCGGCTGCCAGGTGCGCGGGGTGAGGTGGAAGTTAAATGCTTTGGATGATACCGCGGCGAGGGAGCTCTTGCATGCCATATCAATGGCGTCTTGGAGTGCTTCGGGTGTCATAGGTGTTGCTCCTTCGAGATCCGGTGTCCCGGGTGATCAGTCGATTGAATTGCCGTGGTTGTCGGGATGGTTGAGGTTGGTGATGTCCAGGCTGAGGCCGTCTGCGTCGTCTTTATGGAAGCCTCCATCTTCGGCATCATCTTCCAAATCCTCCGCTGTACGTGCTCTCTTGGGAAACACGAAGATGCCGATGGCTGCGGCCAACATGATCCCTAAAAACCAATATTCGTTAAAGCTGAATCCAAACATATTTCCTTCCTTTTGGTTCTAGGTCTTCTCGATTCTTTCTTCCAGGGAGTTGGTTAGTCCTTCGTTTCCGGCGCCACCGCCCTCCCCTTCTTTGTCGCGGCGTCATCTT
>DATCHY010000266.1:0-4781 GCA_036508065.1 Geomonas sp.
CTTCGGGGCGCCGCCGCGCTCCATCGTACACCCGGCACAGGCGCTGGACGAGATCGAGCAAGCCTCCGGGCGCTATGATATCCTGATCCTCTCCATACACGCGGGCGCCGAGGGGCGGGACGCCCTGCACGTGGTCCGCGGCATGGAGCGCTACCTGAACGAGGCGCGCGGCGACCTGGTCCGCTTTGCCCACGACGCCATCGACCGAGGCGCGGCTCTCGTGGTCGGGCACGGCCCCCATGTGCCCCGTGCCCTGGAGCTTTACCATGGCCGGCTGATCGCCTACAGCCTCGGAAACTTCGCCACCTTCGGCGGGGTGAGTGTCGTCGGGGAAAGCGGCTATGCCCCGATCCTGACGGCGGAACTCGCGCCGGACGGCTCCTTCCTCAAGGGGGCGGTCCACTCCTTCATTCAGGAGCCCCACAGCGCCCCGCGCCCGGACCGCAGGCTGCGCGCAGGGCGCCTGATGCAAAGGCTCTCGGCTGCCGACTTCCCCGACTCGGGCCTCAGTTTCGGTGAGGCGGGCCAGATCACCATCAAGTAGAAGGGCGAAAATTGCTACGGGGTGCAGTTCCACCACGAGGTGGACCGCAGCATCGCCCGCGTGCTGGAGCCGATTATCCCCGCCCCACCGCGACTTTATTCCCGCTCTCCCGTCGGCTCAAGCCGCATTCAAAGCAGCTTCCCATGCCATCCTGGCAAATTTCATCACCCTTGCAGCAGCTTCCCGCCCGCCCTTGAATTCCGGTTGAATTATTGTAAAGTGTTAATGGTCGCAATCCAGGGCCTGCCTCCTTCCTGCTGAAGAGGGGGCGGCTTCTCAGAATCGCGTCGTAAAGAGCGGCAAAGGGGGTGCTGTGACGGGTCGTCGGTTCGCAAAGAGCTCCATCAAGGGGAAGCTTTCGGCGCTGCTTCTTGTCAGCAACTCCCTGCTGATTGTCGCCCTCTCGCTCAGCTTCATCTCGTTCGCCGTGGTGAGGTCCCAGGACCAGCGGAGCGAGGAGCTGGCCGTCCTGGGAGATCTGCTCGGCAGGGAGCTCGCCACGGCAGTGCGCTCCGGCGACCGCAGGGCGGCAGCGGAGGCTCTTTCCGGTCTCTCCGGGTCGCGCCGGATCGCCCTCGCCCAGGTGGTAACAGCGGGGCGGATGGTTCTGGCCCAGTACCAAAGAGTGGCGCAGGAGCCCGCGTCAGGCTGGGGCTCCCGCGTGCTGAGCGGGCTTCCCGGCCAGCGGCTGCAACTGTCGCGCCCGATCGTCAGCGGCGCCCAGCCGGTCGGGGCGATCCTGCTCGTCTCGGAGGATGCCGACTTGCCCTCGCTGTTCGCCTTTTCCCTGTGTCTCATCCTCGGCGCTGCTCTCGGGTCGACCGTACTGGTCCGGCTCCTCTGCTGTCGCATCAAGCGGCTCATCTCGGAGCCGATCCGCCACCTGACCGAAAAAATGGAGATCGTTTCCCGGAGACAGGACTACCAGGTCCGGGTCAAGAGCTGGAGCGATGACGAACTGGGACTTCTCTTCGATTGCTTCAACGGCATGCTGGCCGAAATCGCGATACGGGACGAAAGGCTGGCGCTGCACAGCGAGGAGCTGAAGCTTGAGGTGGCTGAGCGTACCGAGGAGCTCTCCAGCGTGAACCGGCGACTCGCCGAAAGCCTGGAGGGGGCAGGCCGTGCCATGCAGACGGCGCAGGCCGCCAACCGGGCCAAGTCGGATTTCCTGGCGCAGATGAGCCACGAGATACGCACGCCGATGTACGGGGTGCTCGGCATGACCGAACTCCTGCAGAGCACCGACCTGAGCAAGGAGCAGTCGCGCTTCGTGGAGACGGTGCGACGCTCGGGCGAGGCGCTGCTCTCCATCATCAACAACATCCTCGACTTCTCGAAGATCGAGGCCGGGAGGATGGAGTTGGAGGTGATACCCTTTGACCTTCATGAACTGGTGGCCGAGACGGTGGAAATACTCTCGGAAGACGCCGGGAAAAAGGGGCTGGAGCTCGACTTCGAGATCGGTGAAGATGTGCCGAGCTCCTTCATGGGGGACCCCGGGCGTCTGCGTCAGGTGATGGTCAATCTGCTCGCCAATGCCGTGAAATTCACCCCGCAGGGGAGCGTCCACCTGGCGGTCGCCCTGGGGCCCGATCCGAACCTGACCCGCATCAGCATCTCCGACACGGGGATCGGGATCACGCCGGAGCAGCAGGTCCGCATCTTCCAGCAGTTTGCCCAGGCGGACGAGTCCATGACCCGCAGGTACGGGGGGACCGGCCTGGGCCTCGCCATTGCCAGGCAGTTGTCGGAGCTGATGGGGGGGGAACTGAGCCTCTCCAGCGAGCCCGGCGCAGGCTCCACCTTCAGCTTCACCGCGCGCCTTGAGTCATCCAGCGCGCGCGAGTGGGACTGGCCCGGGAGGTGCTGCGTGGCGCTGCGCGGTAAAAGGGTACTGGTCGCCTCGAACGACGCTACGACCAGAAAGACCATGATGCGCCAGTTGACCGGGTGGGGGATCGACGCGGAGTGCGCCGAGGACGCCGCCGGGACCCTGTGCCGGCTGGTGGCGGCCCCCTTTGACCTGGCCATTCTCGATCACCTGCTGGGCGGCACGGACGGCGTCGAGCTGGCCGCGACCATCAGGTCGATCCCGTCGGGTCGCTCGGTGCGGCTCGTGCTCCTGGCCGAGGAGGACACCGCCCAGCAGTACCTGCGTGCCCGTGAGGCGGGGGTGGAGATCTGCCTGAGAAAACCGCTGCGTCAGCACGGGCTCTACAGGGCCCTGGTCCGCGCGCTCGGCATGGAAGAGGCTTCCGGCGAGGATGAGCGCGCGGGGGCCAGCCCTCTTCGGCGCGCCCCCCGCGTGCTCCTTGTCGAGGACAACCTGGTGAACCAGGAGGTCGGCAAGGGGATGCTGGAGAGCCTCGGCTGCATCGTCGACATCGCCGACAACGGTCTGGTCGCCATCGCGCAGGTGCAGCGAGCCACCTATGACCTGGTCTTCATGGACTGCCAGATGCCCGAAATGGACGGGCTGGAGGCGACCAGGAGAATCAGACAATGGGAGAAGCAGGGCCGGAATCTGGAGCCGGCCGGCGGGGCTCGGGGAACCGGCCGCGGTGATCGGAGCTCCCTTTTCCTGGTCCCCAATCCTCCACCCCCGGTCCCGGGTTCCCGCCTTCCCATCATCGCCCTGACGGCGTACGCGATGAAGGGGGACCGCGAGGCCTGCCTCGCCTCGGGCGCGGACGACTATCTCTCCAAGCCGTTTACCCGGGAGGAGATCTCCAGGATCATCAGCCGGCACCTGCAAAGTGCGGGTGAAGCGCCCCGCGCCAAGGCGGGAGCTGCCTTCGACCGCACCGGCGCGATCTCCCGGGACAAGATGGCCGGCGCGCTCGAGATGATCCGGATGCTGCCGGGGAACCGCGGCATGGAGGTGCTGCGCAAGGTCGTAGAGCTTTACCTCTCCAGCACGCCGACCCTGTTGCAGACCTTGCGCGAAGCGGAATCGGGCGGCGACGCCGATAAGTTGAAGGCGGCGGCCCACAGCTTCAAGTCGAGCAGTGCCAACCTGGGAGCCCTGAGGCTTGCCGGAGTCTGCCTGGAACTGGAGACCCTTGGGCGCGGAGGCACCACGGAGGGCGCCCTGCCGCTGCTTGTGCAGGTGGAGGAGGAGTACCGGATGGTCCGGGAGGCCCTGCAGGGAGAAGCGCTATGCTGACCAGAAAAACGAAGAGGGGGACACCGCTGGTCATGGTCGTCGACGATGACCGCGCCGTGCGTCTGCTGGCCCGGGAGACCCTGGAGCATTCGGGGTTCTGCGTCTGGGACGCGTGTTCGGGTGAAGAGGCACTGCAGGCCTTTGAGGAGCGCGGCCCGGATATCGTGCTCCTGGATGTGGTGATGCCGGGGATCGACGGTTTCTCCGTCTGCAGCGCGATCCGCCGCACCTGTTCCGGGCGCGATACGCCGGTCCTGATGATGACGGGGCTTGACGACCTGGAGTCCATCAACTGTGCCTACGAGGCGGGTGCCACGGACTTCATCACCAAGCCGATCAACTGGCACATCCTGCGCTACCGGGTGAGCTACATGCTGCGGGCCAGCGGCGCCCTGGAGCAGCTCAGGGAGAGCAGGGAGGGGCTGGCCCATGCCCAGAGCCTTGCCCATATCGGGAGCTGGGAGTGGGACCTCGGCACAGGCGAGATCCACTGTTCGGAGGAGGTCTACAACATCTGCTGCACCGACGGGGAGAAGGGGGGCAATCCGATCCTCGACTCGGTGCACCAGCTGGACCGCTCCTTCGTGCAAAGCTCCATCGACGATGCGGTGGCCCGGCGTTCCCCCCTGAGCTTCGATTACCGGATCCTGCTGGAGGATTCCGTGGAACGCACCCTGCACGCGGAGCTGGTGACGGTCCTGGACGAGGCGGGGCTACCGGTCTGCCTCACCGGCACCATCCAGGACATCACGGAGCGCAAGCACGCCGAGGAGCAGATCAGGCTGCTCGCCTACTACGACGCGCTGACCGGACTGCCGAACCGCCGCTTTTTCCTGCAGCAACTGGAGCAGGCGCTCGTCTTTGCCAACCGCAACGACCGGATGCTCGCGGTCCTCTTCCTCGACCTGGACCGGTTCAAGCTGGTGAACGACACCCTGGGCCACGGCGTGGGGGACCGGCTCCTACAGGACGTGGCGGACCGGCTGCTGCGCTGCGTGCGCAGGAGCGACTGCCTGGCCCGGGCGGAAGAGGACGGCCCCCCCTCCCTGGTGTCGCGCCTGGGCGGGG
>DATCHY010000267.1:0-4335 GCA_036508065.1 Geomonas sp.
ATCCTGGTCACCGGCGCCAGCAGCCTGTCGAAGCAGCGCTCGTAGATGCGGGCCGCGATATCGCCCCCAAGCCCCGCTGTCTGCCAGCACTCCTCCACCACCATGGCCCGCCCGGTCTTTTGCACCGAGGATAGTACGGTCTCCATGTCGAGCGGGTTCAGGGTGCGCAGGTCGATCACCTCGCAGAAGATCCCCTCCTGCTCCAGAACCTCCGCGGCCTGCAGACAAAGGATGGCCATCCGGCCGTAGCCCACCAGGGTGACCTCGGTTCCGGCCCGCATGACGCTGGCCCGCCCGAATGGGACCAGGTACTCGGGATCCTCAGGGACTTCGCCGCGGCTGTTGTAGAGGAGTTCGTGCTCCAGGAAGACCACCGGGTTATTGTCGCGGATGGCGCTCTTCAGAAGCCCCTTGGCGTCCGCGGGGGTGGCCGGGTAGGCGATGCGCATACCCGGGCAGTGCATGAAGTAGCTCTCCAGGCTCTGGGAGTGCTGGGCGCCCAGCTGGCTCCCGCCGCCTCCGGGCATCCGGATCACCATGGGAACCACGGTCTGGCCGCCGAACATGTAGCGCACCTTCGCCATGTGGTTCACGATCTGGTCCATCGCCAGCAGCGCGAAGTTCACCGTCATCAGCTCCGCCACCGGGCGCAACCCCCCCATGGCGGCGCCGACCGCCACGCCGATGATGGTGTTCTCGGAGATCGGGCAGTCCCGCACCCGAGCCTCGCCGAACTCCGACAGCAGGCCGCGGGTCACCTTGAAGGCCCCCTCGTAGAGCGCCACGTCCTCGCCGAAGACCACGACGGACGGGTCGCGGCGCATCTCCTCTTTCAGCGCCAAGTTGATGGCGTCACGGTAGGTCATCTCAGACATGGCACAGACATCCTCCATCATTTAAAATCTTGTTTTTCTCGAATAATATCGATCTTTGTCTTGCGGGAAGATTGCGACGGTTATAGCCCTGATCTTAGCGCGGAAAACGACGGTTTAAGCCCATGCTCAAGGTTGATAAAATGGCAATGACAATTCTTTTCATGGCAAAATCTCCTGCAACTGAACATGACGTGCTATTTGGGGTCGAACTTTACGCGTAATTATACCACCGAAGAGAGAGATGGAGTTTATCCCCGCCGATAATAATGTTGACAAATACGACCTTTTTGGTCATCTTAGGACCCGCTAAAATGACACCGCACGCTAAAGCTAGAAAAGTGGTAGTCGGTTAGCTCCACCTAGCCAACGAGTCCCTCGTTTACCACGTCACCTCGTTCCCAAGCTCCAGCTTGGGGACGTAAATTGTGCGGGAAGCTCCGCTGCAACGATTCAAAGCTGGAGCTTTGCCAGCCATTGCATTCCCAAGCTGGAGCTTGGGAACGAGAAACATCTTAGCTGGAGCTTGGGAACGAGAAATATCTCAGCTGGAGCTGACCGACTACCCCGTATGCTGTATTTGATACTTGCTGTCATCGGGTGCAGCGTGAGGCACTCTGAACGGGTCGAGGATATGAAAAAGGGGAGGGCCGGGTGAATTCTCACCCGGCCCTCCCCTTTAATTTTTCCTGCCTTGGCTGGTTACTTCGCTTCCGGCCGGTTGGTGAACACGATCTTGTCAAAGGTGCGGTTGAGGCTCTTGCTCACAAAATTGTTCATGACACTGCCCGGAGCCAGGGCCAGCTCCTGACCGACGCTAACCTTGGCAGACGGAAAGGCCGCCCAGGTCTTCACGTTGCCCTTCTCCAGGCAGGCATAGGTGTATCCGCCGGCGTTCATAGTTTCCACAACCTTGCCGGTGATCGGCGCTGCTGCGACAGCAGGTGCCGCGGGAGCGGCAGGCGCCTGGGCCGTGCCGTCCGTCTTGGGATGGCCTTGCGGGAGTGCCGCCGCCTTCGCCTTGCCCCCCTTGACACCGGCCGAGAAGTGTATGGTGTCGAAGGTCCGGTTCAGGGTGGTGCTCTTGAAACTTCCCATGTCGATGCCTTTGATCAGCTCGATCTCCTCGCCTACCTTGACCTCGGTGTTCGGTACCGCGGCCCATCCCTTCTTGCCGTCCTTCTCGAGGAGGATGTAGGTGTAGGAACCGGCATCCATGGTCTCCACGACCTTGCCTGCCAGGATGGCCTTCTCCGGCGCCTTGCCGGCGGTTTCATTCTTGGCGCTCGCGGCCGCGGGAGCCGTGCCCTGATCCAGGCCTCCCGAGAAGATGATCTTGTCGAAGGTGCGGTTCAGCGCCTTGCTGGTGAACTGGGGCATCTCTGCCCCTCCGAGAATCTTGATCTCCTGCCCCACGGTGACCTTCGTGACAGGCAGTGCGGCCCAGGTCTTCTTCCCGTCTTTTTCCAGGCAGATGTAGGTATACCCGCCGGCATCCATGGTTTCCGTGACCTTTCCCGAGAGGCTGGATGAGCCCGCTGCCTGTTCCGCGCTTTTGGTGACCTTGGCGGGGCCCGCGCAACCCGACAGGCCGAGCGCCAGAGATGCCAGAGTTATTGCAATTGCACTGAGCTTCGTGTTCCTTGTCATTATCGTACTCCTAGGATGGGTTGTTGATCTTGGTAGTGGACCAGACGCCGCTGCTGGCTGCAAGGGAGGCGTCGCGCGTCATTGATCGGGGACGACTGTGATGATCGTTACCGTTCTGCGGTTTTTCTGCCTCCCTTTCTCGGTCGAATTATTGGCAATCGGCTTCTGGAATCCATGCCCGATGGCGATCACCTTACCGGGGGGCACGCCGTACTCGACGAGTTTGCTCTTCACGGCGTTTGCGCGTTTCAGCGACAGGGCGAGGTTGGGACGATGTTTGCCTACGTTGTCGGTATGACCCTCGACGCGCACGCTTGCGCTGGCAGCGTTGTTTATCAGGGCGGCTATTTTCTTCAACTGACTGTTGTAATCGGATCGTAGGTCCGCCCTGTTAAAATCGAACTGCACGGAGAACTGGTACACCTTCTCCCGCTTGGTCGGACGTTGGATTTTAACCTCTGCCTGCGCCTGGGCCGGGGCCTCTGCCGGAGCCGGAGCCACCTGTTGCGGCGGGGGCGGGCCGGGTTTGATGAAGGCGAGCGGGACGGCTTTTTGCGACGGCATCGGCTTTGGCGCCGGAGCCGGCAGGAAGGCCGGAGGTGCGGCAGAGATGCCGACCATGGCAGCGCCGACAGCTCCGAGTTTTTCCAGAAACGAGTATTCCTGCTCCGCGTCTAGGGGAGGGCGGGCCAACGCCGGTGTTTCGATGGGCTTCATGAACGACTTGGCCGCATCTGCAGGTTTCAGCTGGGCAGCCGGAGGTGCCGGCTTCTTACGCTCCTTTCCGAAGAAGTATGTCAAGCCCGAACTCACTTCGAAGTTACTTCTGGTATTGACGTCCTGGTAAACCAGGAGCTGACGCACGTCGAATCTCAACGCAAGGTAGTCTTCCAGGTAATATTTCAGTCCTACGCCGTAATTGAGCAATGGATCATTGCTGCTGACGGAGTTTTTACTGGTGAGGATATCGCCTATGCCGACAGCAAGGAAAGGAACTAATTTGTTTCTCGGATTGAAGGAATAGATGGCATCTGCCCGGAAAATGAATCCGTTGGCGTCACCAAGTCCGGATTTAGTCTTGGTATTGAAATAATTGATGGTCCCTTCGACCCCGAGAGTGTCCACAATGCTCGTGCCGATCATGTCGTAGCTGACTTTCATGCCGTAAATCGGGGCAGGATGGAGAGAATCCGATGATGAAAATAGGTAGCCGCCGATGGTGGGGGTTACCGAAATTGATGAAATCGGCGCGATTATTTTTCTATCTCTGAAAGCCGCAGGCACGGATGAGGGGAAAAAAAGTGATGCCGTGATGACGGTTATGACGGTAGGCAAAATTCTCTGCAATTTTCATCCTCGACATTGGATTGGGTTTCGCCATCCTATACCACCTATTAGGTTACTTCAACACTTAATGTGAATTCCGCGCACCAAAACCTGCCTCCTGCCAGCTCGGAGTTGCACCGGTTTAACCCGCGTTTTGCGCGCTCTCCGCGATACGCGGCCGCCAGATTCCTCCTCGACTGTCTCCCCCCGAAAAAAATCACCCGCGCAAATAGGGCATTTCTTCCTCCCCGTCGGTCTTCCTCTGGATAGGTGCCCATTTATTGTTCAATGTCTGCACAGCTGTTAATGAAATAGGAATTCATTGCCGGGCTGGCTCGTATTTAAAAACATAGCTGAACCGGGTACCTGCGGCAATTAACGCCACCTGTGCCGGGCTGGCCTCCCCTTTGTAATAGCTAGGGCAATAGGATCGGACGGTCCAAAGGGAGGTCTGAGATGTTCAGCAAAATAACGATGAAGTTGTCGG
>DATCHY010000268.1:0-5528 GCA_036508065.1 Geomonas sp.
ACCTTGACGATACCCTCGGCGTGGGACAGCGAGGTCGCCAGGGAGTCGGCGAGCCTCTTTTCTATCCCCGGCTTCACCACGAGCCGGTCCACGACGATGTCGATGTCGTGCTTTTTCTTCTTGTCGAGGACGATCTCTTCGGCGAGGTCGAGCGTCTTGCCGTCGATGATCACCCGGACGAAGCCGTCCTTTCTGAGCTGAGCCAGCTCCTTTCTGTACTCGCCCTTCCTGCCGCGGATGATCGGGGAAAGGAGCGTGATCTTGGAGCCCTGCGGCATCGCGGCGATCTGGTCCACCATCTGGGTCACGGTCTGCGATGAGATGACCCGGCCGCAGCTGTAGCAGTGCGGCTTCCCGATACGCGCGAACAAGAGCCTCAGGTAGTCGTAGATTTCCGTGACCGTGCCGACCGTGGATCTCGGGTTCTTGCTGGTGGTCTTCTGCTCGATGGAGATGGCCGGCGAGAGCCCCTCGATCGACTCGACGTCCGGCTTTTCCATCTGCTCCAGGAACTGCCGCGCGTAGGCCGAAAGCGACTCGACGTAGCGCCTCTGCCCCTCGGCGTAGATGGTGTCGAAGGCGAGGGTCGACTTCCCGGAACCCGAGATCCCGGTGATGACGACCAGTTTGTCCCTTGGTATCTCTAGGTCTATGCATTTCAGGTTGTGCTCGCAGGCACCTTTTATGACGATCTTGTCCGTTGCCATGTGGCTCCCGCACTCAGATTTTTCTTCCGCGCAGGCGCTGACACCCGTGCAGCATTAAAATATAGCAC
This sequence comes from Geomonas sp., assembly GCA_036508065.1. GTDB lineage: Bacteria > Desulfobacterota > Desulfuromonadia > Geobacterales > Geobacteraceae > Geomonas. Next base: position 776 of record DATCHY010000268.1, read on the forward strand.
ATCCCGGCCCGGTTTTGCACGCCACTGAAAACGAGGCCTACCATTATCCGAGGAATTTTATCCCAAACGTTTTCAGTTCTCACCATTGCTGCCGATAAGAGGAGAGTCACCTTGCGCCCGCCCTCGTTTTTGCGGCTGGCGGTTCCCTTGGTAGGCAGAAGTTCAATCAGCATGTCCGGAGGCACCATGAACAGCCGCTTGACACCTCTACTCATAGCAGTTGCCCTGGCAATGCCGCCCTGCTCCTTCGCCGGGCCCGGGGCACAGCCTAAAGCCGGCCTGGCCCACGCCAGCAGCACGGACGAGGCACAGGCGTTCAAGGTCGCTGAGACCAAGCTGGCGGCCCTCGCCAGGGAGGCAAAGGCCGAAAACGGCGACGCCAAGGAGGTAACGGCGACCGCCGCCAAGAAAAAGCAGCCGCCCCCGGGGCGGAAAAAACGGCATTCGAAGTCGCTCAAGGCGCAGGTGACGGGGGGCGCGGCAGGGCAAAAGATCGTCGGCAGACGCCTCACCGCGGCCGAGGTGAGGGGTGTCCTTGCCACGACCCGCGACTTCTCGGGTTCGGATCTAAGCGGCATGAACCTGGTCGGGGTGGACCTGAAAGGGGTGAAATTCAATCGGGCCAACCTGCACCTGGCCAACCTGGAGCGGGCCGACCTGGCCGAATCGGACCTCGAGCTCGCCGACCTGACCGGCGCGAACCTGCGCGGCGCTTCGCTGAACCAGGCGCGTCTGCGCGGCACCCGGATGGATGGCACTAAAATGGACGGCGCGCTCTGGATTGACAGGACCATCTGCAAGAAGGGTTCGGTCGGCAGCTGCATCGAGTAACCGCGGGGCGGGAGGCGGGTGCCCGCAAAGTTAAAGCCACCAAACAACACAAAATCTTTTCGCCACAAAAAGGCACAAAAGGCGCAAAAAAATCTTCAAGCTTTTAAGCTTTTGTGCGTTTTGTGCGTTTTGTGGCCAATGTTTCGTTTGTGGTTTTGCAGGCCAGAATCAAAACCGGACAACGCTGGGGTATCCCTATAGAAATCGTAGGTTCCGTAGCGTGACCCCTTGCGGGCGCCCGCCCTGCGGAAAGATAAATTCACCAGAAAAAAAAAGCCCCGGAATTTCTCCCGGGGCTTTTTGTCGTTTAAAGCTTGCTTTAAACCCTTGTCACGTTGGCAGCCTGCAGGCCTTTCGGCCCCTTCTCCACATCGAACGTGACGGCATCGCCTTCTGCCAGAGATTTGAAACCGTCGCCCTGGATCGCGGAGAAGTGCACGAATACATCCTCGCCGTTATCCTGCTCGATGAAACCAAAACCCTTGCTGTCATTGAACCATTTTACTACACCTTTTGCCATTACCGTGTTCTCCTGTCTCTACTTTTTTTCGATGTTAAGCGGTCGGTACCATCCCCGACCACAATTAGGATTTTATGCACTCCACCCGAGGGTGTCAACGGTTATTTCTCGTACTTGATCTCCGACATCTTCTTGTAGAGATCGAAGCGGCGGGCGGTCAACTCGGTGGAACGGGCCATCAGGGCTGCGGCCGCCTCCGGGTTGCTCTTCTTCAGCACGCGGTAGCGGTTCTCGCCGTAGGCGTACTCCTCCAGGGTGATGGTCGGCTCCTTGGAGTCGAGCTGGAGGGGGTTCTTCCCCTGCTCGACGAGGGCCGGGTTGTAGCGGACCAGCGGCCAGTGGCCGCAGGCGACCGCACGCCTCTGCCCGTCGACGGCGGTGGTCATGTCGATGCCGTGGGCGATGCAGTGGCTGTAGGCGAGGATCAGGGACGGTCCGTCGTAAGCCTCCGCCTCCATGAACGCCTTCACCACCTGGGCCGGGTTGGAAAGAGCCACCTTCGCCACGTAGACGTTGCCGTAGGCCATGGCGATCATCGCCATGTCCTTCTTCGCCTGGGGCTTGCCGCCTGCCGCGAACTGGGCCACAGCACCCATCGGGGTCGACTTGGAGGCCTGGCCGCCGGTGTTGGAGTAGACCTCGGTATCGAGCACCAGCAGGTTCACGTTCTTGCCGGAGGCGATGACGTGGTCCAGGCCGCCGTAGCCGATGTCATAGGCCCAGCCGTCGCCGCCCACGATCCAGACCGACTTCTTGACCAGGTAGTCGGCAAGCGAGAGAAGCTTCTTCGCTGCGGGCTCGTTGCAACCGGCAAGCGCCTCTTTGAGGGCTGCCACACGTCCGCGCTGCAGCTCGATGCCGGCCTGGTTCGACTGGTCGGCAACCTTGATCTCCTGCATGATTCCCTTGATCCCGTCGCAGGAGCTGCAGCTGCAGCCGGAAAGCTCGGCCAGAAGTTCCAGGGCGGCCTCGCTGAACTTGTCGACGGCAAGCCTCATGCCGAAACCGAACTCGGCGTTGTCCTCGAAGAGCGAGTTGGACCAGGCCGGTCCGCGGCCGTCCTTGTTCTTGGCCCACGGGGTGGTCGGGAGGTTGCCGCCGTAGATGGAGGTGCAGCCGGTCGCGTTGGCGATCAGGGCACGGTCCCCGAAGAGCTGCGACAGCAGCTTCAGGTAGGGGGTCTCGCCGCAGCCGGCGCAGGCGCCGGAGTACTCGAAGAGCGGCGTGATCAGCTGGCTCCCCTTGAGGGTGTCGCGCTTGACGAGCGCCGGGTCGGTATCGGGAATCGCTAGGAAGAAGTCGTAGTTGGCGGCCTCGCTGGCGCGCAGCGGCGCCTGGAAGGTCATGTTGATCGCCTTGTGCTTCGGGTCTTCCTTGGACTTGGCCGGGCAGTTGTAGACGCAGGCACCGCAGCCGGTGCAGTCCTCGGGTGCCACCTGGACGGTGCACTTCAGCCCCTTGAACTCGTTACCCCTGGCTTCGGCGGACTTGAAGGTCGCCGGCGCGCCGGAGAGCTCGGAGGCGCCGTACACCTTCATCCTGATGGTGGCGTGCGGGCAGACGAAGGAGCAGATGCCGCACTGGATGCAGAGCGCCTCGTCCCAGACGGGGATGTCGACTGCGATGTTGCGCTTCTCGTACTGCGAGGTACCGGTCGGGAAGGTGCCGTCGGCGGGCATCTTGGAAACCGGCAGGTCGTCGCCAAAGCCGGCGATGATCGGGGCGGTTACTTCCTGAACGAACTGCGGCGCGTGGGAGCCAACGACCGGCGGCATCTTGAGCTTGCTGGTCGCGCCCGCGGGGACCTTGACCTCGAAGATGTTCTCCAGGGCCGCGTCCACCGCCTTGTAGTTCATCTCCACGACCTTCTCGCCGGACTTGCCGTAGCTCTTCTTGATGGCGTCCTTGATGGCGGCCAGCGCGGTGTCAAGCGGCATGATGTTGGAGATCTTGAAGAAGGCGGTCTGCATGATGACGTTGATCCTGGCGCCAAGCCCCAGCTCCTCGCCGAGCGCTATCGCGTCGATCACGTAGAAGCGGAGCTTCTTGGCGATCACCTGCTGCTGCACCTCGATCGGCATGCTGTTCCAGACCGTTTCCTTGTCGAACGGGGAGCAGAGGAGAAAGGTCCCCCCCTCTTTCACCTTGCCGAGCATGTCGTACTTCTCCAGGAAGGAGAAGTTGTGGCAGGCGACGAAGTCCGCCCGGTCGATCAGGTACGGTGAGCGGATCGCCCCCTTGCCGAAGCGCAGGTGCGAGGTGGTGACGGAGCCCGCTTTTTTCGAGTCGTAGACGAAATAGGCCTGGACGTTGTTGTCGGTCTTCTCGCCGATGATCTTGATGGAGTTCTTGTTGGCGCCGACGGTCCCGTCCGAGCCGAGCCCGTAGAACATGGCGGAGTAGGTACCCGGGGAGGCGTTGACGAAATGGGGGTCGTAGGAGAGCGAGCAGCCGGTGACGTCCTCGTTGATCCCGATGACGAAGTGGTTTTTCGGCTTGGCCGCCTTCAGGTTGTCGAAGACACCCTTGGCCATGCCCGGGGTGAGCTCCTTGGAACCGAGGCCGTAGCGTCCGCCGACGATCGTCGGATACCCCTGGAAACTGCAGAGGCCATCGGCCATCGCCTCGCCGATCGCGGTCCTGACGTCCAGGTAGAGCGGCTCGCCCAGGGAACCCGGCTCCTTGGTCCTGTCCAGCACGGCGATCTTGGTAACCGAAGCGGGGATCGCTGCGGCGAGCGCCTCGACCGGGAAGGGACGGAACAGGCGGATCTTCAGCAGGCCGACCTTCTCGCCGCCCGCGAGCAGCGTTTCGACCGTCTCCTCGATGGTCTCCGCCGCGCTCCCCATGACGATGACCACGCGGTCCGCGTCGGGAGCGCCGACGTATTCGACCAGGGAGTACTTACGGCCGGCGACCGTGGCGAACCTGTCCATCTCTTCCTGGACGATGGTGAGGGCGGCCGGGTAGTAGCTGTTCACCGTCTCGCGTCCCTGGAAGTAGACGTCCGGGTTCTGGGCGGTGCCGCGCATGACCGGGCGGTCCGGGGTGAGCGCCCGCGCCCGGTGGGCCAGCACCAGGTCGTCGTTGATCATGGCGCGCATGTCGTCGAAGGTCAGTTCCTCGACCTTCTGCACCTCATGGGAGGTCCTGAAGCCGTCGAAGAAGTGCATGAAGGGGACCCTGGCGCGCAGCGTCGAGGCCTGGGCGATCAGGGCGAAGTCCATTACTTCCTGGACGTTGTTGGAGCAAAGCATGGCCCAGCCGGTGGTGCGGGCCGCCATGACGTCGGAGTGGTCGCCGAAGATGTTCAGCGCCGCGGCCGAGATGGCGCGCGCCGAGATGTGGAACACCGTCGAGGTGAGCTCGCCGGCGATCTTGAACATGTTCGGGATCATCAGC
>DATCHY010000269.1:0-3714 GCA_036508065.1 Geomonas sp.
AAGCTGTCAGCATTGCCATTAACAGCCCTCTTGTTGAGGATAACGACATCCAGGGCGCCAGAGGGGTCCTGGTCAACATAGCCGGAAGTGCACGCATGACCATGGACGAGTTCGACCTGATCACCAGGGTCATCCATGAAAAGGCGGACGACAATGCCGTCATCATCGTCGGCATGGTGATACGGGAGGACCTGCCGGACAGCATCAACGTGATGGTCATTGCCACCGGCCTGGAGGGGGGGGCGGTCAGCCCTGGGAAAAACCCTCTCAGATTGGTTTGATTGGGATCTCGACCGTTCTATGAAATAGGGGAAAGCTGAAGGAAGTGACACAGGGGGGCTCCGCCAGGAGGAGGCCCCCTGTCTAGTTCCGCAAGCTCTCACCATGCTTCGCAAGGGGAATACTGCCGAATCAAAACCCCGTCCTGCAGTTAACTTAACTCGTCACCTATACAGCGCCTTGAGGCTTGTCGCCATCTCTTTGAAATCCCGACGTAGCTGCTGCGGCTCCAGCACCTCCACTTGGGCGCCGAACCCCTTGAGCCACCAGCGCAACTGGTGGCTGTCCTCAATCTCTGCTTCCAACAGTATCGTGTCTGCGTCATGGTCGGCAAGTGACAGGGTCCCCGGCAGAGGGGTCTCATAGAGATAGGCCGCGGCATCCCGTTCGAAAAGAGCCTTGAGCCGAATTTTATTGCCTCCCATTGGATAGCTGAACTCACCGCTCTCGATGTATCCCTGCACTGAAAATCCCTCCGGCGCCGTCACCGGCTTTTCCAGCAGCGCAGCCGACTCCATGCGGTGCAGCAGGAACTGAACGGGGTTCGGATAGTCCTTGATGCTTGCGACTAGGTAAATCAGGCTTTCCACAAACACGAGCCCCAGAGGGTTTAGCTCGGGGTAGCTTTTGGCGCGCTTTTCACCCCGGGGCCTGTAGCTGGCGCAGATCCTCCTTTTGCGCAGCAACGCATCGTAGACCGTCTCGGGGACGCCTTCCTTAAAACTCGGAGGCTCCATCCGGAGGCTGCGGGGAATGACACGTATCTGGTCCAGCCAGCGGGAAAGCGGGAACTCGGGGTTACCATCCAGGACATCCGCCGCGTTTCTGAAGTAGGGCTGCAGGTAGCGGATAGATGATTTGGGGAGCATGGAACTCATGTAAGAGTTGACCAGTTGGAAGGTGAGGGCGGTATGAGGATCCATGGCCGGCAGCGTGATCTGTTTCCCCTCCATCCAACTCCATTCCAGCGTTCTCCCCTGCTGTACCGATACGAGCGGCAGTTTCCCTGACAGTTCTTCCAGGTCGCGTTGCACGCTGCGGGTGGAGATTGCTTCCAGGTTAGTTATGGCAAGCAGTTGTTCCACAATGCGGGCCATTGTGATCGAATTGCCGTATCGGGGGATCATCCCCAGAATAAGCCATCTGCGGTAGAGGGTGTCCATTGCGAGCTCCTTGAGGGGTTTACGCTTGGCAGTAACTGTATCGGGTTTAAGCGACATTACTTGTCGCATTGTCGGGGCAGATCCGAAAATACCCTTTCCTTTGCCGAATTGACAGGCTTTTCATCGTTAATCAGTGGTGAGTGCAGCAATGGCTGATCCCCTGTTTCTGCGTCACGGTAAGGTGATGCTTCGCGCTTTGAAGCGCGCGTTGACAACCACTTCCGGGATGGTAGGATAGCGTATTGGTTAAAGCTAATTTACGGCAAAGACCTCAACTCAAGGGAGGTAACATCATGACACGCAATACAATTCTCTACAGTCTGCGCATCGGAATGGTTACGGGTATCTTTGGGGTAGGCTATCTCTGCGGTTCGGTGACTCAAAACAGCGCCAATGCACAGCTGGGAGAACTCGGCGGAGAGGTGATGAAGAAGGCGGCAGGAAGTGGAGGAACTGTTGGCAGCGTGGCCAAACTCGCGACGACAATCAGCGATTTGGAGAAGCACGTAAGCGGCCTGCAAAAGAACATCGATACCCTTAAATCAGTGAAAACTGCGCTGGGTGCGTTCGCTAAATAAGGGAGGGAGGAACATGACGCACATAGAAACCGCTCGGGTCAATGAAGTAATCGGCCTCCAGATCGGGATCATTCAGGAGGCTGCCAGGAAACTGAATATGGGCAGTGAACTTCAGGAACTCGAGGCCGATATTGCTGCGCTCGAGAAAACGATTGCCGATCTGAAGGATTCCCTGGCAGGGATATCTCACAAGCGTCTGTAATCTGGATACGGCATAGGCACTGTGCCATATTACCCAGGCACAGTCGGGTGAAATAGGGTGAGCTTCGCGGTTGAGCTCTCCCAGGCAGCGCACGCGTCTCAGCACCCCTCAGTTTCCCCCTAAGGTGTCCTTTTCCAGTCAAGTTAGAAGGTCCGGTCACCTAGTTCTATTTTGTCAGACAAAGTAGAACTAGGCGCAAAATCCGCGAGGGCGGCTCGGAGATTCAGCGCCTGGTGAATCGCGAGAGAGTTGTGGAAAGAGGAGGCACAGTCATGCGACCGGTCTACCTGATCTCGGGCGGCATAACCAAGTTCGCCAAGTCCCATCCCCAGAAGGACTTCCGCGTCATGGTCAAGGAGGCCTTCGACTACGCCCTTGCCGACCTCCCCGGTTTGAGCCGCAAGGAGATCGACGGCAGCGTCTGCTCCTATTTCTCGGACCACTTCACCCGTCAGCTCATGGCGGGCGCCATGGTGCAGGACTACCTCGGCCTTTGCCCGAAGCCGTCGCACCGCGTCGAAGGGGGAGGGGCCACGGGCGGGCTCTGCTTCCAGTCGGCCTACGAGGCAGTCGCCTCGGGGCGCATGGAGGTCTGCCTGGCGATGGGGTTCGAGACCATGGGGCGGGTCAACACCTGGAAAGGGAACGAGTTCATAGCGCTCGCCTCCGACACCAACTTCGACTATCCGGTGGGCGGTTTCTACACAGGCTACTACGCCATGATGGTGCGGCGCCACATGTTCGAGTTCGGGACCACCGTGGAACAGATGGCTAAGGTTGCCGTGAAGAACCACGCCAACGCCCTGCACAACCCTTACGCCCAGCGCCCGGCGGCTCTCACCATCGAGGAGGTCCGCTCCTCGCCCATGGTGGCCACCCCTCTCACCATTCTCGACTGCTGCCAGATGTCCGACGGCGCTGCCGTGGCGGTGCTCGCCTCCGAGGAGATGGCGCTGAAACTCGGGGGCACCCCGGTCCGCATCACCGGCCTCGGGTGCGGCACCGACGCCATGCGCATGGCCGACCGGCCCCACGGCGAGGTGATCCTGCTTCCCCACGAAACACAGAGCGACTACGCGGGACTCAGATACCCGGGGGTCCACTCCTTCCGGGGGGGACGGATGGCGGCGAGCCTCGCCTACCGCATGGCCGGGATCAACGATCCCGGTGCCGATCTCGACTTCGTCGAACTGCACGACGCCTATACCTCCTCCGAGATCCAGACCTGCGAGGACCTGGGCCTTTGCCGCTACGGCGAGGGAGGGAGCTTCGTCGATTCCGGCGCGTCGTTTTTGCCTAACCTCAACTACGGGCTCAAATTTTCCGGCTCCGAAAAGTGGCGGCCGCTTCCGGTGAACCCTTCCGGCGGCCTTTTGGCCTGCGGGCATCCGGTGGGAGCTACCGGCCTCATGCAGGCCGTCTTCGCCTTCTGGCAGTTGCAGGGGACCATCGGCAAACATCTGGGCGACGCCACCCTGCAGCTTCCCGGTCC
>DATCHY010000270.1:0-11160 GCA_036508065.1 Geomonas sp.
GACCCACCGGGTCGCCCCTACGGGTTAGGGGCAACTGGAGTTATGGACCTAGATTCAACTCAGCGAGTCGAAAAGCTCGAAGAAAGTAGGACTTCAAAAACCTGGCCGCCCCGGGACAGCCTGACTTTGTCCTCCCTGATCTCGACCACGCGCACGCCGGCGACCTCCGCCCCCTCTCCGACCAGGGCACCGTTCAAAACAGCGCGCCGCAGACGGCGCTCGTCCTGCCAGGCGATGCCGGAGATGGTAATCTCTGAGGCGGCCCGCGGCGCCGCAGTTGCCTCGCTATGCAAGGGCCTCGGCTGCTGCGTCCCGGCAGGCTCGCGCCGCGCGGGGACGGCCGCCGCAACGGGTTGGCGAACCGGATTACGAGCAACGGTTTCGACGGGGACAGGGACTGAAAGCGGCTGGACCGGCGCCACCTCGACGGCAGGCGCCGCGACCGCGGGAGCTACCGGCGCGACTTGGGTGACCGGCGCGCTCTCCTGCGGAACGGTCGCCGCCCCCTTCCCCTTCAGGTAGAAACCCGCTCCGATGCCGCAGGCAAGCAACAACACGATTCCGAGCGCCACCGGGAGATAGGACCTTTCCCGTTGCGGTTTGGCAACGGCCCGATAACGGAGCACCTCCGGGCGGATGTCCAGTGCAGCGCCGCTCCGGTTTTTACGATCCTGCTCCATCTTCCTCAACGCATCGAGTATCAGACTCATGCTAAACGCCCCGCTTCCCCACTATTCTCCGCATGCTGTCCCACCCCTTTGGCGATACCATCGCGGGTGAGTGCAGGCGGAAAGAACCCTCCGGCACGGCGATACAGAAGCAGCAGGGTAAGCCCCGTTGCCTTGCCGTCGACGCCTAGCTGCTCCCTGCGCTGAAACTCGGCAATCGCCTCTACTGTCTTGGCACCGAGGCTGCCGTCGAGCGGCCCCTGGTAGCATCCGGCTCCCTTCAAAAGTCCCTGCAACAGCCTCGCCCCTTCCGCCTTCTGCGCCGGTTTCACCCGGGAGGCGATGCCGTGAAAATCCTTCCATAAAAGCGTAGCTCCGCCGGTCCAGATCAGCGCCAGCTCCTCCCGGGTCAGGGTGGAGCGCCCGGCGATCGACGGCACCACGCTGACGCCAGCCGGCCCGAGTCCCGTCAGGGCGACCAGCCGGTTCCCGGCGCCGGGAACGGTGAAGTGCAGCAGTGCCGGCGCGTCAAGGCGTGCCAGGGTGTCGAGATTGCCGTCGATCCTCGTCGCCGTCATGCCACGCTGCCGGGCCAGGGTCCGCAAACTCGCGGTCTGCCCCGGCGCCGGAGGGAACGCTGGCGAACGCCAGGCACCCAGCACGGCGTTCACCGCGGCAAGCCGGTTCTCCTGTTCTGGTACGGCGGCAAGCCCCTGCAGGGCAAGCGCATGGGACAGGATGGGCTCGGAACGGACCGTGGCCTTTATCGCCTGCGGCGGCTCGCTGGAGGGAAGCGCCATCAGGGCGCCCGCAGAGAGCGCCGCCAGGGCCACAACCGCGGCCAGAGCCTTCGGCCAGCGCCCGTAGCGAGCGCGAGGGGAGTCCTTGCGCAGGTCGGCGATGGAGGCCGCCGCCATGGACGGCGACACCACGCGGCTCTTGCTGGTGTACGCCAGGAGGAGCGCACGGTCGCACACGCCGTTGATCAGGCGCGGCAGCCCGCCGGAAAACCTGAAGATCCGCTTGACGGCGCCAGGTGAGAAGATCAGCGGCTCGCGCCCGCCGGCGGCGAACCTGATCCGGTGCCGGATGTAGTCGCAGCTGTCGGCGAAGTCCATCGGCCTCAGGTGGTAGCGGACCGTGATGCGCTGGTCCAGCTGCCGCAGTTCCTCCCGCGCCAGCAGGGTCTTCAGTTCGGGTTGCCCCACCAGGACGATCTGGATCAGCTTGGAACGATCGGTCTCCAGGTTGGAGATGAGCCGAATCTGCTCCAGCACCTCTATGGAGAGGTTCTGCGCCTCGTCGATCACCAGCACCACGGTGCGCCCGGCCCGGTTCTCCTCCAGGAGAAAGGCATTGAGCGCCTGATGGAGTTCCCACAGCTCCGTCCCGGCAGAAGAGAGCCCGAACTCGGCGTTGATCTCCTTGAAAAGGCCCAGAGGCGAGAGGGTCGGATTGAAGATCAGCGCGCTCCGATGGGTGTCGGGGTCCAGCTGGTTCAGCAGAGTGCGGACGATGGTTGTTTTGCCGGTCCCCACCTCGCCGGCAAGCTCGATGAAACCGGCCCGGTTTTCGATGGCGAAAAGCAGGTGGGCGAACGCCTCCTGATGCGGAGAGCTGAGGAAAAGAAAAGCGGGATTAGGTGTAAGGGCGAACGGCGGTTCTTTGAAGCCAAAAAATTCCCAGTACATAGCTCGCCAATGGCCCGAAGTGGGCGGAAAGAGGTTGGATGAATAAATGCTGATCTAGCTATAGTTTTTTGCATCGGGAGAGTCAAGCGAATCTTGGCGGGAGGGCAACCGTAGAGACGCATTGCATGCGTCTCTGAAGGCATAGCAACAACTGTCTTCCATCGGGCAACCAGGAGAGTTTAATCGGCATCAGAGAGTCTAGCGGGATTCTCATAGTGCGCAGACGCATGCAATGCGTCTCTACGGCAAGGCGCCCTGGTTTGGGAAGATTGCCATCAACGCCCGCCGCCGCTGCGAAACCCCACCGCGAACTCCATGGCGCACATGTTTCGAAACTGCGGGTGTGGCCCGCACGTCGCGCCGGCAACCTTGAAGGAGCGGGTGAAGATGTTTTTACGGTGCCCCCGCCCCGGGACCCCGTCGTCGATGATAAGCTGCATGACCATGAGGCGCGGTGTGCTGGGACCGTAGCCGATGTTCTCGGCGATCCGGCTCAGCCAGGTGCCATACCTCTCGATCCTCTCCCGCGTGTCGCCGCTGCGGCTCCCCGTGTGGCCGACCTCGCCGTTTTGTCCCTGGTCACTCACCAGATCCGCCGCGGACTCGGCGAGCCCCGGCGACCAGGCAAGCGGAGGGAGCGGAGCCTGCTTTTGCAGGTAACGGACCGCCTCGTCCAGCGCCGTTACCCCCTCGGAGGTCATCACCAGGGAGTCCGTACCCGGCATCGGATAGCTCTTTCCCCGGTACTGCCGGCGCAGCTCACGGAGATACCCTGCGTAGCGCTGGGGGGCGGTGCGGGCCAGGTTGGTTTCCGCCAGCACCTGCTGAGCGAATTCGCCCTGTGTCGCAGCTGTCGCCAGCGTCACCAGCAGGAAGAAAAATATGCAGCAGGTCCTGCCTATGGTCTTGATCAGGGTACCCATTGGTTTGCCCTCGGCAATAATGTTGTGCTTGGCCTTTCCCCTCTTCTAACGTGGGGAAAGGTTGATCCGGGAATTTGGCGCAAAAAAAAACCTCGCTCCAAGGAGGGGGAAGAGCGAGGCCAAACACCAAACATCCCCATACGATTATTATAAGCCATCGGCCTCAAAAAAGGGGAGTTCCCTTTCAGCTGCGCCCTTCAAGCGCTCCGAGCTTCGCTTCGAACACCTTCATGGCGTCGGCCAGCGTCGCCTCGATGTCGTCGCCGTACACAGTAAAATAGAGGTACGGCCCGGAATAATGATGCCAGTTGAGATCCTCGACCAGAAGAGGAGCCAGGAAACGTTCCATTTTTTCATAGGGATAAAAAGGGTCCCCGTTCGGCCAGGTGCGCCTGAGTTTGTTAACCTGCGCATCAGTCAGCGGTATCCGGTAGCGAATCGATACGATTTCTGCCTTCATAACCCACCTCCCCATTTGAGGCACTAGAACAGATCAAGATGAAGAGCTTAAAAGCGTCGCACACGGATGGAACGGAAACTGACGGATAACGGCAGATCAACCTGAAATCTTTGATCACCCTTCAACCGGTAACGCAACGGCGCTAGTTCGGAGCTTTTGCCCTTGACAGAGAGCCTTTCGATAGGCGAATCTCTCCATTCAAGTTTAGCCACCATAGGATTTAGGGCAGCCTCTCCGCGAGTCGTGGGTACAGTATACAGATGGCCGCCCGATGCTGCATTAAGGAGTAACATGAAAAAACTGTATCTCGCATCGCCACTTGGTTTCTCACCGGAAAATACTGGGTACTTGAACCAGATCAAGGCAAAGCTGGCGTCCCAAGGGTTCGAGATTTTCGATCCGTGGGAGCAGAAGCAGTTCGCAGGCAGGATCGATAACGCCTTCCAGGAAAATAATTACGCCGCCAGGATCCAGGCGTTCAGGGAGATTGCCCAGCAGATCGGCTCATGCAACGAAGGTGGGATCAGGTGGGCGGATTTCATCCTCGCCGTGCTCGATGGAGCCGAGGTCGACTCCGGGACTGCGGGTGAGGTGGGCTTTGGCTCAGCCTTGGGGAAGAGGTGTTACGGCCTGCGTACCGATCAGCGCGACTCGGGTGATTTCATCGGATTGCCGGTCAACCTGCAGATACTGCACTTCATCGAAAGAAGCGGCGGCAAGCTGTTCCGCAGCATCGCTGAGATATCCATCACGGGGGGACTGTAATGGTTGAGCAACGCACGCCGGCTGAAATTGCCATTCTGTATGCAGGCATCGGCTGTCTCCGGGAGACCTTAGACCGTGAATCCTGACATCTTTTGCTGCAGCAGTTTTACCTGGTCCGAGAGACCGGCTACGGCACCATCCATTATCCGCGTCGCTTCCACAGTAGTATTGGACGAGTGCTGGATGTTCTCCATTGCCTGCACTATCATCTTGCTGCTCTCTGCCTCATCTTCGCACGCTTTCCTCACGTTGCCGATCATGCTCGTGATGTCTTCGGTGGCGTTGACGATGTGATTGCTTGATTCGTGCTGCGCCCGCGTGGTGTTGCGGACCTGGACGGTAAAGTCTTTCATCCGCTCCACCGCCGAGATGATCTGTTCACTGCCGCGCCCCTGTTCCCGGGTAGCCCTCACGATCTGCCGCACCATGTCGGCCACGCGCTCGATGGCCTGGCGCATGTTCTCGCTCAGCTTGGACTGTGCCTCGGTAGTGCGCGCTATTTCATTGACCCGCGGGGTCGATTGCTGCACCCCGTCGACGATCTTCTGGAGCGCCTCCCCCGAGCGCTGGGACAGCAGTTCTCCCTCTGCAATCCGCTGTTCGGACATCTTGATGGCGGAAACGACACGCTTGGTCTCTTCCTGTACCCCCTTGGTGATCCCTGCAATCTCCCGGGTGGAACTGCTGGTGCGCCTGGCCAGTTCCTTGATCTCGTCGGCCACGACGGCAAAACCCTTGCCGTGCTCGCCGGCCTGGGCCGCGATGATCGATGCGTTCAGGGCCAGGAGGTTGGTCTGTTCCGCCACGGCGTCGATGACCGACAGTATCTTGCCGATATCGACGGCACGCACCGAAAGATTCTCCATGGCCTCGACGGTGGAGCGGGACGAGCGGCGGATTTCGCCGATGCCGGAGATGGTAGCCTCGACCGCCTGCCGTCCATTTTCCGCGTCCTGCCTGACGGTCTCGGAAATGGCGGCGGCTTGCAGGGCATTTTCCCCCACCTGCTTGATGGAAACATCCAGTTCCGCCACCAGGGAGGACGCGATGGTGGAGTCACTCATGAGGCTGTGAGCGCTGGCGCCGATCTGCTTTTCGGCTGCCGTCATTTCGATGATGGAGGAGCTCACCTCGTCGACCGCCTTGGAGAGCATCTCGACATGGTGGCTGACCTCTTCAATGCTGGCAGACATCTCCAGGATGGCCGATGCGTTGTCCGTGGCGGAACCGGAGAGGTCTTCCACCCACTGGGCTATCTGGTTCACCGACCGGTTGATCTCAAGGACCGCGTGGGAAGCCCCGTTGATCCCTTCGGATTGAAGTTCGGCAGATTTGAGCCCCTTTTTGGAAACCTGGTCGATGTCGCCGGCGATCTTTTGCAGCTCGGCGATCGACTGGATCACCCGGCCCGCCACACCTGCCAGCTGCTCCATCATGGCGTTGAAATTCTGGTTGAGTTTGCCGAACTCGTCCTCGGAGGAGACTTCCAGCCGGGAACGGAGGTCCCCCTCGGCTCCCCGGTCCAAGGCGGCAGCCAGAATGTGCACCCGCTTGGCCAGATTTCTGGAGGCGAACACCGCCAGCACCGAAATGGAGACCACGCCCTGAAGGATGAGGGCGCCCATGGTAGCAAACGCGTACCCCTGTGGCAGATGGTTCCCGGCGGCAAGCGAGATGACGTGGTAGGCACAGAAAACGCCCGCAACGGAAAGGGCAATGCCGCCCACAAGGGCAGACCGGATGAAATTGTAGCCCAGTTTGAGGTTATTCTTTGCCATGACGGTTCCTCGCTACGGCGGTGTATGCAAAAGGGAGTGAGTCCGGACTGTCGACCTCTCCCAGGGGTCCGCCTAGCCGAATTTACCTTAGAGTGAAAAAAAAGCAAGAGTAAAGAGTTGCGCCCCCTGCTTTGAGCACTTTGGGCCGCTGAAACCGTGCAAAAAAGCTTGCCCATCCCCTCTTTTCAAATCGCCTTGCGCCAGGCGAGCCGATCTTCCAACCAGCGGGAGAATGAGGTGAAGCTGAAGCAGAGCACGAAATAGACGGCTGCGATAAAGATGAATATTTCGGTCGGAAAGGACATGGTCCGGTTGTTGATCTGGGTTCCGACGTGGGTGAGTTCGGAGACCCCGACGATGAAGGCAAGCGAGGTGTCCTTGATGAGCGAGACGAACTGGTTCACGAAAGAAGGGATCATGTTGCGCATCCCCTGCGGCAGCACGATATAAAGCATCGCCTGCCAGTGCTTGAGCCCGGTGGAGACGGCGGCTTCGACCTGCCCCTTGGGAATCCCCTCGATTCCCGCCCGCACGATTTGCGACATGTAGGCGGAGGTGAAGATGGTGAGCCCCATGATGACCGTCTGGCTCTCGAGGACGGTCTTTCCGAGGAGCGCCGGGAGCAGGAAGTACATCCAGAAGATCACCATGAGTAGCGGCAGGCCGCGCACCGTGTTGATGAACAGGTTGACCGGGTAGCGAATCGCCGCGATGCGGGAAAGACTCAAGAGCCCGAGGACCAGCCCCCCGAAGAAAGAGAGGATGCACGACACCACCGCGAGATACATGGTGAGCCCGAGCCCTCCCAGCGGTCCGTTCGGGTAACGTCCGATCATGAAGTAAGTGAAGTTGTCTATGATTACCTGGAAATTCAGCATACCGTCCATATTGGTTCTCCATTTTCTGCTGGCATTTAAACCAATCAAAACCTGGCACACGGATAACATCTAAAAAGGGCGGAACAGGCAGGGTTAACCTCAAAATCTGTTTAATCTGCAGTTATCCGCCAGTTCCCGTTTAATCCGTGTGCGACGCCTTAAGCCCGATGCGGGTTCAGCACGCGTTTGTTGTAGAGGTCCACCAGCGCCGTGATCGCGACCGACAGCACGAGATAGACGACCGTGGCGGCGGTGAAGGCTTCGAAACCCTTGAAGGAGTAGCTCTCCACCTGGCGGGCCTGGTAGGTGAGCTCCGCTACGCCGATGGTCATGGCGAGCGAGGAGTTCTTCGCCAGGTTCAGGAACTGGTTCACCAGCGGCGGGACGGTGATGCGCACCGCCTGCGGCAGTATGATGTACTGCATGGAACGGAGGTAGGAAAACCCGGCGCTGCGGGCCGCCTCCATCTGCTCCGTGGGAATGGAGAGGATCCCGGAGCGGATGTCCTCGGCGATGAAGGCCGAGGTGTAGATGGTAAGGGCGATGACGGCGGCGGCGAACTCGAAGTTGGTGTTGTTGAGCCAGTCGTTCACCGGCGTCGGAAGGAGCTTATAGGAGCCGAAGTACCAGAAAAATATCTGGATCAAGAGCGGCGTGTTGCGGAAAAATTCCAGATAGGCCGAGGCGGCCCAGCGCAACGGCCGGAAATGGCTCATTTTCAGCACCGCGACGAGGAGCCCCAGTATGAAGGCTCCGACGATGCCGATGGCCGAGATTTCCAGGGTGACCTTCAGCCCGGAGACCAGCCATTCGAAATATTTTCCTGAGGTGACGATCGACCAATCAAAGTGATACTTGAGCAACGGGAGACCTCCTAAAATCGTGAAAGGTGAAAAGTGAAAGGTGAATGAAATCGGCAGTAAGGAGCAGCATTCCCGCAGCGATAATCGCGCCTGCAGTGCCGCAGTGAATTTAATTCACCCTTCACCACTCACCATTCACAGATTCTAATGCATGGGCGACAGGAGCTGCTTCAGGAACTGCTTGGCGCGGTCGTGCTGCGGGTCGAGGAAGAACTCCTCGGGCTTCGCCTCCTCCAGCACCACGCCGTGGTCCATGAAGACCACCCGGTGCGCGACTTCGCGGGCAAAGCCCATCTCATGGGTCACCACGATCATGGTCATGCCGCTCTTGGCAAGATCCTGCATGACGGCCAGCACCTCGCCGATCATCTCCGGGTCCAGCGCCGAGGTCGGCTCGTCGAAGAGCATGATGCGCGGCTTCATGGCGAGTGCCCGGGCGATGGCCACGCGCTGCTGCTGCCCGCCGGAGAGCTGGGTGGGATAGGCATCCCGCTTCTCAGCCAGGCCGACCCGCTCCAGAAGCTGCATGGCCTGCTCCTCCGCCTCCTTCCTCGGAGTTTTCCTGATCTTGGTCGGCGCCAGCGTGATGTTGTTCAGGACCGAGAGATGCGGGTAGAGGTTGAACTGCTGGAAGACGAAGCCGACTTCGGCGCGCAGCCTGTTCAGGTCGGTCTTCTTGCAGCAAAGGTCCATGCCGTCGACGGTCAGGCGCCCTTCGTTGATCGGCTCCAGCTGGTTGATGGTCCTGATCAGGGTAGATTTGCCCGATCCCGAGGGGCCGCAGACAACGACTACCTCTCCCTGCTTGACGTGAAGATCTATGCCGTTTAATACATGAAGTTTCTTGAACCATTTGTGGACGCCTTGAAACTGGATCATCTGTGCTCCTTTTCTGTAGTTTCGCTCTACCCCGCACCATCTCCGCCAAGTCCGCCTGTCCCTTGCAATGCACGAGACGGGGGCGATCTCCGTTAGCAAGGCAAGTGCCAAAGTCACGGGGTAGAAGTAACACTGCGGATTTATATCTGAAAACCTGTTCCGGGATTTGTCTGCGCTTCTGAAGGGGTATAACCTTTGCGACCGGCAGTCCATCAAACGGGGAGAAAACCGGGGAATTACGAGGCGTTGTCGGGGGTATAACTTTGATTATCGAAATAACAAAAGTTATACCCCCTTGGAGAAGAATCAGTCGCGGCGGAGCAGCTTGAGCCGCTTACTGAGCGCGGGCTGTGAGATGCCGAGCAGACGGGAGGCGATGGTCTGGTTGTTGTCGGCGCGGCGCATCGCCTCGGTGACCAGCTGGTTCACCGCTTCGCCGAGGGTCGGCATTTCCTCGCAAGCCAGGAACACGTTTTGCTCCCTGCCGACGGCGCAGGACGGCGGAGCTTCTCCCTGGACCTCCATGGCGAGCAGGAAGGTGTTCATGGAGAGCATGCGCGAGGTGTGGACGCTCATGGCGTCATAGACCATCGACTTCAGCTCCCGCAGGTTGCCGGGGAAGCTGTAGTTGGCGAGCAGGGTGAGGAGCTCCTTCGGGTAGGTCGGCACCTTCTTGCCGAAGCTGCGGGCGGACTCTTCCAGGAAGTGGTCGAGGAGCAGCGCGATGTCGTCCTTGCGCTCGCGAAGCGGCGGGATGTGCACGTGGTGGGCGCGCAGCCGGTAGTAGAGGTCCTTGCGGAACCCGCCCGAGTTGCGCTTTTCCGTGAGGTCCTGGTGCGTGGCGACGACGATGCGCGCCCTCAGCTGTTTGGGCAGGTCGCTGCCGAGCGGGTAATATTCGCCCTCCTGGAGCAGTCGCAGCAGCTTCACCTGGCAGGACAGGGAGAGATCGCCGATCTCGTCGAGAAACAAGGTCCCCTCGGCGGCCTGTTCGACCATGCCGGCGCGGGTCTCGTCCGCGCCGGTGAAGGCCCCCTTCTTGTGCCCGAAGAGGGTGTCGGTGAACACGCTGTCATCCAGTCCCGCCACGTTGACCGAGACCAGCGGTCCCTCCCCCCTGCTCAGGGTATGGACGGCGCGGGCGACCAGTTCCTTGCCGACGCCGCTCTCGCCGGTGATCAGGATAGGCTGGGTGCTTTTGGCGACCGCCTCGATGTACTGAAAAATAGAGCGCATCGTCTTGTTGTTGGTGACGATCCCCGAGAAGGCCTGCGGGCACTCCAGCCGGTCGTTCAGGAAGCGGCGCCGCATCTCCTTATTTTCCCGCTGCAGTTCCTGCATGCGGATGGCGCGCCGCACCGAATCTAGGATGCGATCCGCCTCGTCCGTCTTCACCAGGTAATCGAAGGCGCCGAGCCTCATGCAGCGGACCGCGGTTTCGATCTGGTTCAGTCCCGAAAGCACGATGACGGAAATCTCGGGATGTTCCTGGGAAATGGTCGAGAGGAGTTCCTCGCCCGAGAGGTGCGGCATGGTGAGATCGAGCAGGATGAGGCCCACGTCCCGCTGCGCGAGCAGGGGCATTACCTGCCGGCTGTCGCTCAGCTGCATGATATTGCTGACGGCGCCCGGCCCCTCAAGAGTCATGCTCAGGCTGCGCAGCCAGGGGCGCTCGTCGTCCACCAGCAGGACCCCGAAGGCAGGGTAAAGAGCTTCTTTCATCGATCATTCACTCCTACAGTTTCCATTTAGAGAATGAGGGGTAGCAATCCCTCCCTGCTGGAAAAAATTCTGGATCCGGGTAGAGACGCATGCAATGCGTCTCGGGTCCGCCTGTGTAGAGACGCATTGCATGCGTCTCGGACCTGCAGATTTATCTGGGCGTATCGGCAAGATCGAGACGCATGCCATGCGTCTCTACGCGTTAAAAGTGCCCTCTTCCGGAGGGTTAGGGAGGGGGAACTCTACCGTTACGGCAGGGAGCGCCAGCGTGACGGTAGTCCCCTGTCCCGGCAGCGAGCCGAAGCTGAGCGAGCCGCCGTGCTCCTTGACGATACCGGCGGATACCGAAAGTCCCAGCCCGGTCCCCCCTTCCTCCCGCTTGGTGGTGAAGAACGGATCGGTCAGGTGCGGCAGATGCTCCGAAGCGATCCCCCTCCCCTCATCATGCACGGTGAGCAGCACCACGTTGCTGTCGCGCTCGAAAGAGGTGGCGATGACGATCCTCTTCCCCTTCCCTTCCAGGGCCTGGCAGG
>DATCHY010000271.1:0-5474 GCA_036508065.1 Geomonas sp.
ACCCGGTGGGTCGCCCTCTTGCCAAGGCCGACCAGAAACCTTGCACGGGTGAACCGAAATCGAGAGCAGGGCGACCCACCGGGTCGCCCCTACGGGTCGGGGGCAAGTGAAGTTACCAGCAGGGAGATCCCATCAGCGCGCCGAACGGCGGGCTCATAGTTCCTGAAAAAATTCGCACCCTCCGTTTGCCTCCCCTGAGAACCACGCTACAATTAGCTCACGAAAACGTAGTGGGGCGGAGGTGGCTATGTCTGAGGTCAGGTACGAGCATGTGCATCAGAACAAGTTCATCGCCACGCAGGCAAGATCCATCGGCGACTTCATAAAAATTTTTGAGGAAAACCTGACCCTGTTAAAGCGCTGGGAGGGAAAGGGGATCCAGCTCGACCCTCACGGAGTCGGGAGCTGTTACGCCATTTTCTACACCTACGATGAAAAGATTGCCCAGGAAGAGGGCTTCGAGCGGTTCCGAACCGAAGCCGGCAATCAATTACCCCGCCGCTGATCCTTGTGCCCGCCGGAGACCGCCCGCCAGCGCCGACTTCTGCTGCCTTTTCCGTCAAAATCCAACTTACCATCTCCGCTTTTCGGTCCGCAGGCGGGCCTTCCCCGCCCTGCGGCAGGCACAAGGAGGTCTGCCGTGAGCCACGAGAAAAAAGCCGAAGCCGATCCGGTCTGGGACAGGCTCCATGACGAAGTCGTCGACATGGCGCAGTCCGAAGCCATGCTGGCCAGCTACCTGTATGCGGCAGTCCTCAATCACCGCTCCCTTGAGGACGCCCTTTCCTACCTCTTGGCGGCAAAACTTGCCTCGCCGTATCTGTCGGCCATGTCCCTCAGGGATGTCATCGCGCAGGCCCTGGCCGACTCGGCGGAAATCCGGCAGGCGCTGCGCAGGGACCTGACCGCGGTGCTGGAGCGCGACCCGGCGGCCCGCGGCCTGGCTCAGCCCTTCATGCACTACAAGGGGTTCCATGCGCTCGAGTCGCACCGGGTGGCGCACTGGCTCTGGGGCAGGGGGAGGGAGTCGCTGGCCTTCTATCTGCAGAACCGGATTTCCGAGGTCTTCGCGGTGGACATCCACCCCGCCGCACGATTGGGGAAAGGGATTCTCATCGACCACGGTACCGGGGTGGTCATCGGGGAGACGGCGGTTGTGGGCGACGACGTTTCCATGCTGCACGAAGTGACGCTGGGCGGCACCGGGAAGGAGAGCGGGGACCGGCACCCCAAGGTCGGCAACGGCGTCCTGATCGGCGCCGGAGCGAAGATCCTCGGCAACGTCAGGATCGGCGACGGCTCCAAAGTAGCTGCCGGCAGCGTCGTGCTGCATGAGGTGCCGCCCCACGCGACGGTGGCCGGCGTGCCGGCAAGGATCGTGGGGCAACCGGCGACGGATGAACCGGGCCGGCAGATGGACCAGTACATCGATACGGATTTCATCATCTGAGCGCTGACTGCCCGTGACGTGTGATTTGTGATGAGCGACGTGATGAGCCGTATCCGAAGGGGGACAAGGCCCGCCCCTGCTGCATCCGAGGGACCACCCCGTCGACTCCGCTCGGGGCCCACCCCGCTGCGGGACCGGGATCGTGTCAGGGCGGGGCTTGCCTGCGCCCTGAAACTGTGGCGCACCCCGACCGCGCTCAAACTTTCTCTTTAAGATGGGGGCAAGATATGCAATACTTTGGCTGTCCCGCGCGCAGAAACCGATGGCTTGCGCCCCCGGATCGCGCCGGAAGGCTCTTCGGCCCGCAGCGTTTGCAGCGAAGCCGGCAGCATCAACCACCTCAATGTTAAAGGCGAACTACACACATGTCACATCTGCACCGTTTTTCCCGTACTGAACTGCTGATCGGATCCGCAGGACTCAACAAACTGAAGGGTTCCACCGTTGCCATCTTCGGCCTGGGCGGGGTGGGGAGTTACGCCGCCGAAGCCCTCTGCAGGGCAGGGATCGGCCGCCTGATCCTGGTCGATTTCGACGACATCTGCCTCACCAACGTCAATCGGCAACTCCATGCCATGGACGGCACCGTCGGCAAGGCCAAGGTACAGGTCATGGCGGAGCGCTTGCGCCTGATCAGCCCGGAGGCGGACATCGTTCCCTACCAGGACTTCTACGAGGCCGAGAACAGCGAGTTTCTCCTTGCCGACCATTATGACTACGTCGTGGACGCCATCGATCACATCACCAGCAAGCTGCACCTGATCAGGACCTGCCGGGAGAGGAACATCCCGATCATATCCAGCATGGGAGCCGCCGCCAAGCTCGACCCGACCCAGATCATGGTGGCTGACATCTCGCAGACCAACAAATGCCGCATGGCACGCTCGGTCCGGAAACTTCTGAAAAAACAGGGGATAGCACACGGTGTTAAGGTGGTTTTTTCGACGGAGGAATACCGCGAGCAGGAGGTGCAGGGCGGCGGCTGCAAGGGGAACTGCATCTGCCCGAATAAGGATGATCAGCGCTTTTCCTGCGAACACCGCCGTGTCATCCTGGGCAGCATCTCTTTCATCCCGTCCATCTTCGGACTGACCATGGCCGGCGTGGTGGTGAACGATCTGCTCGCAGCTGACCCGGGTGCGGCGGTGGCGTAGGTTAAGGTTAAGGTTAAGGTTAAGGTTAAGGTTAAGGTTAAGGTTAAGGTTAAGGTTAAGGTTAAGGTTAAGGTTAAGGTTAAGGTTAAGGTTAAGGTTAAGGTTAAGGAATTTCTCTCAACCGTAACCTTAACCTTTTTTATTTACTGAAGCAGGGTTCTCAGACCTTTGTATTTCTTGCTGGCGTTTACGAGTTCCTCCGTCATCTCTGCGGGCAGTCCTGCCTTGAATTCCTTTACTGCAAGTTTGTATTCGCCATCCAGTTTTTTCGAGGTATCTGCGAAATTCTGCAGAGAGTTGCCGGGTGAAAGGACCAGTGTACGCAGCCTGGTATACACTCCGCTTATTTTAGCCAACGTTTCATTGCATTTGCTGTACTTCTCGGGAGCATTGGTCAGGTTGCTCTGAGCCGATATGAGCTTGCTGTTTATGATGTCAAGAGCCCTCTCTTCTTCCGTGCTGGGACGCGGCCGGTACGGTTGTCCTGCATCCAAAGCGGCCTTCCATTCTGCTGAAATTTTTTCGCTCGCCTTGAGACTCTTCTCGGTACCCACCTGGACGCAGTAGGTTGCCATTACGAAATTTTCCGCGTACGCCTTTTCGGCCTTGTTCTTGAGGTAGAAAACTGATCCAGCCGCGACCAGCGCCACCACTACCAGCAGGCAGATCGCGATTCTTATCGCTTTGGGATTTTTCGCACCGGACGGGACGGAAGGCCTGGCCGGGGCGGCCTCTGCCCTCATGGACATTTCCCGCGTGGGGAGTTGGCTGGTGCTTGCTGCCGCACGGGGAAAGGGGCTCGTTTTCAGCTTGACCATCTTGCTTGCGCCGCGGACCCGCTTGCGGCCAAGGCTCACCACCAGGTAATCGGGGAACTGCGCTCCGCAGGTCGGACAGTGCATCTGGGAGCCCAGTTCGCTGCCGCAGGGCGCACAGGAAATCTCGATTGATTTCCTGAAGGCCCGCCCCCCGAAGGATTCTCTATGGACGGTGACGCGAGCGTTGCAGGCGGGGCACACGGCGGAGGTCCCTGCTTCGGTGACCTCGGGAAGGTCAAGCTCTATCTGTGCGTGGCATTTGGGGCAGGTGCACTTCATAAATTGTTTACCTTTTCAAAAAAGGGGATGTCTTATGTAACAGTACCGTTTAGTAGGTCAGACCGCATCTTGATTTGTCATCAAACTGCCAGGAGGCTTGAGAGTTTGGCGCATTAAGTTAGTGTCTCCACCTACCGACAAAACTGCCTTCACCGGCGCGCACAATGTCGTCGTGGCTGTCCGTTTCCTCGACATCAGCAACGCTGGCACCATTCGAGCCTTTGCTGTAAAGGTCATAATCGCCATTCAGCAGGTCTGTATTGACCAGAATAAAACGGCGCGTTTTGCCGTTGGCGGGTGTGGCATACTGATAGAAATTGCCCCAAGGGTCTTTCGGAGCGCCCGCCAGGGAGACCGGCAGGGTGCCCCCATTGTCTATGGTGTACGCAGCGATTGTCTTCTCAAGCCCACGGATCTCCTCGGTGGCTCTTATTTCCCGCGCCTTTTCTTTGATCTTGTCGTATACCGGCATGGCCAAGACAGCCAGGATTGCAATTATGGCCATGACAAGAATAAGTTCGACAATAGTAAATCCAAGATTGCCCGGCTGACCTTTTCGAGAGGCCGGGGTCGGGATTGAGCGGGTAATCAACAGATCATAACTCATAGTGGTTTTCTCTTTCCCCGCCATTTAGGCTCTTTTGATGGGGTATAATTACGGGCTATCCTGATAAACATTCAGAGCGAGATACTGATAAATTTAGCATCCGCTGAGTTGTTACTGGAATTACACAGCGACAGCTATGCCACACGGCGTAAATGATGATGTCAGAGAGCCAGGTTCGTAGCCTAAACCCTGGCGCATAGGCTATGCCTGTTATAATACCCGCACTATATAACACCTTTTTGAGTGTTGCAATGCTAATTTCTGCTTTTTCAGATATTTGGCGCCGCCGAAACACCAGGACCCATTGCGCATCAGAGCCGGTCCGAGGCCCCCAAGCGGCAGCTAATGGGATCGTGGCAGGAACGAGCGGATCAGCGGCTTTTTGTTTCAGCGGGAAGGGGAGGGCGGGGCTGCAGCGCCTGGGCAAAGGTCCGCGGCAGCTGTCCGCTTGAGGCTATGCTGCATCTGCAGTGCGTTCTCGACCGCGTGCCCCAGGTGGCAGTTGTTGAACATGAGGAAGATCGTGCGGGCCTTCGCGCCTAGTCGCTGCGCCACGCCGGCAAAGCTCATCAGCTCCCCGGCGTCGTAGAGGTAGTCGTAGCGCGGGGTCGAGTGCGTGAGCCAGTTCTCGGCGTTCCGGCCGTGCAGCCTCAGATAGGCGACGGACGTGGTTGCCTCGGGGAGAAAGGGCGCCGTGGCGAGGGTGCCGTACTGCGGCTCGTCGCAGGTTATGTAGGTTATCCTGTGCTCCCGCAGGAAGTCGAAGAGCGCGTCTGCATGGTGGCGGGTGAGCCAGCTGCCGTGCCTGAATTCCACCGCGACCGGGAGTCCAGCCATGAGTTCCTTGCAGTAGCTGATGTAGTCGAGGTTGGCGTTTTTGTAACCGAACCAGGGAGGGAACTGGAACACGATGAAGCCGAGTTTGTGCGCCGCCTTCAACGGTCCGAGGGCCGCCACGGTGGCCTGGGCGATCGCCCTCAGAACGGCGGGTTCTGAAACATGGACGTTGTCGTGGTCCCGGTCTGCCGCCGGGAGCAGCTCGCGCAGTTCCCGGGACAGGGTCTGCGGGTCGATGCCGTGGCCGGTGAGCGCGCCGTAGGCCTTGAGGTGGAACAGGAACCTCTCCGGGGTCCGCTCGGCCCAGGCTGCGACCATATGGGGGGTGG
>DATCHY010000272.1:0-3294 GCA_036508065.1 Geomonas sp.
CGACCGGCTTTCTGCTCGGCAAGCCCCGGGACCTGGACCACGAGTACCTGTCGAGCTACGTCAGGAACTTCGAGTTCGTGGCCATCGTGGAGGGGGACGCCGGCTCCGGCGGCACCCTGGTGGCCGTGCGCAACCGGATGCAGCTGGGCGACCGGCTGGAATTGATCGGGCAGGGCTCCAGTTTCTCGAGCTTCACCCTGACCCGGATGGAGAACGAAAACGGGGAGCCGGTTCAGTTTGCCAACCCGAACCAGAGGGTCGTCCTGACCGGGCTTCCCGGCGCCGGGCGCTTCGACCTGATCAGGCGGGAAAAAACGGCACCGGTGGCGGCCTCGGGGTCCGGCCCGGCCGACAAGACCTCCCCCTCCCCCTCCCCGTCCCCCTGCACCAAGACCGGCGCAAGCCTACCTTCGCCGGGATAATCAGGAAATTGTTTGACCAGCGGGACCGTTCATGCAATATTGTTAGGTTGACGTCCAATGAGCAGGAGGCAATCATGCGAACAACTTTTCTCCCATTTTCCATCCCCACCATAGGCGAGGAAGAGATCAACGAGGTTGTCGATTCGCTGCGCAGCGGCTGGATCACCACCGGCCCCAAGGTGAAGCGGTTCGAGGAGGCCTTCAAGCAGTACGTGGGAGCCCCCTTTGCCGTGCCGCTCTCCTCGGCGACGGCTGGCCTGCACCTGACCATGCTCGCCCTCCAGCTCAAGCCGGGCGACGAGGTGATCACCACGCCGATGACCTTCGCCGCGACCGTCAGCATGATCGTGCAGGGAGGCGGCACGCCGGTATTGGCCGACATCGAGCCCGGGACGCTCAACATAGACGTGCAGGCGATCCGCAAGAAGATCACCCCGCGCACCCGCGCGGTCGTGCCGGTCCACTTCGCGGGGCAGCCGTGCGACATGGACGAGATCTTCGCCATCGCCCGCGAGTTCGGCCTGCAGGTCGTCGAGGATGCCGCGCACGCGGTGGGGACCGAGTACAAGGGGGCGCGCATCGGCTCGCTGGACAGCGTATCGGTGTTCTCCTTCCATCCCATCAAGAACATCACCACCGGCGAGGGGGGGATGGTCGCCACCCGCGACGAGCGACTCGCCGAGGAAATCTCGCTCATGAAGTTCCACGGCATGAACCGGGAGGCCTGGAAGCGCTACGAGGCAAGCGGCACCCCCAACTACGACATCGTCATGCCGGGATTCAAATACAACATGATGGACCTGCAGGCCGCGCTCGGGCTGCACCAGCTCGACAAGCTGGACAGCTTCATCGAGATGCGGACCCTCCTGGCCGACTTCTACAACGAGGCGTTTCGCGACGTCCCCGAACTGGTGACCCCGCAGCCGGTCCCCTACCAGCACCGCCACGCCTGGCACCTCTACACCCCGCTGGTCAAGATCGAGGCGCTCTCCATCGACCGGGACGCCTTCATGGCCCAGCTGAAGGGGGAGAACATCGGAACCGGACTCCACTTCAAGGCGATCCACCACCACCCCTATTACCGGGACACCCTCGGCATCGCCCAGGGTGCGCTCCCCAACGCGGACTACGCCTCGGAGCGGATCCTGTCGCTGCCGCTTTTCCCCCTCATGACGCTCGACGACGCGCGGGACGTGGTGGCGGCGGTGAAGACCGTCATCGCCCGCAACAAACGGTAGCTGCCGGCAAACCCGGCGCTTACAGACCAGGATATCCACCGATATGGAAAAGCCTTATATAACGATCGTCGTCCCGGCCTACAACGAGGAGGAGAACCTCTCCCCGCTCATGGGCAGGCTGCTCCCCGTCATGCACGGGCTGGGCAAACCGTTCGAGATCATCTTCACGGACGACGGTTCCCGCGACCGCACCCTGTTCCTTTTGAAGATGATGCTGGAGACCGTCCCGCAGCTGCGCCTGATCGAGTTCAACGGCAACTTCGGCCAGCACATGGCGATCCTGGCTGCCTTCGAGAGGAGCCGCGGCGAGATCGTCATCACGCTGGACGCGGACCTGCAGAACCCGCCGGAGGAGATCCCGCGGCTGGTGGCCGAGATCGAGAAGGGGCACGACGTGGTCGGCACCATCCGGCTCAAGAGGCAGGACAGCATCTTCCGCAAGGCGGCCTCCCGGATCGTGAACATCACCACCAACAAGATGACCGGCATGCGGATGAGCGACTACGGCTGCATGCTGCGCGCCTACCACCGTGACGTGATCGACAACATCAACCACTGCCAGGAGACCACCACCTTCATACCGGCCCTGGCCCAGACCTTCGCGGCGAACCCGACCGAGATCGAGGTGGCCCACGCCGAGCGCGGCCAGGGGGAGAGCAAGTACTCCCTGTACCGGCTGATCCGCCTGAACTTCGACCTGATGACCGGGTTCTCCGTGGTGCCGCTGCAGCTCTTCGCCCTCATGGGGATCTTCACCTCGCTCGCCTCGCTCGCTTTCGCCCTGTTCCTCCTGCTCCGGCGCTTCGTGATAGGTGCCGAGGTGGAAGGGGTGTTCACCCTGTTCGCCATCCTCTTCTTCTTCATCGGAATCATCATCTTCGGCATCGGTCTTGTAGGCGAGTACGTCGGCAGGATCTATCAGGAGGTGCGCAAGCGGCCGCGCTACGTGGTGAGAAGGTTGCATGGCTTCGAAGACAAATCAGCGCCGGAGGTGGCCCCTTGAACAGGAAAAAGAGCATCGTCGTCTGCGCCTACCACAACGTCGGCTACCGCTGTCTGGAGGAGCTGATCCGCCAGGACACGGACATTGCCCTGGTCTTCACCCACGACGACTCGCCCAACGAAGAGATCTGGTTCGCCTCGGTCAGGGAGCTTGCCGAGAGGCAGGGGATCCCGGTCATGACCTCGGACATAAACCTGAGGGAAAACGTGGAGCTTTTGAGAGAGCTCGCCCCCGACCTGCTGCTCTCCTTCTACTACCGCACCATGATCCGGGAAGAGGTGCTGGCGGTCCCCAAGCTCGGGGCGCTCAACGTGCACGGCTCCTACCTGCCGAAGTACCGCGGGCGGGTGCCAGTGAACTGGGCCGTGATCAACGGCGAGAGCGAGACCGGCGCCACGCTGCACTACATGGTGCAAAAGCCTGACGCCGGCGACATCGTGGACCAGGAGAAGGTCGGCATCAGCTTCACCGATACCGCACTCGACGTCTTCAACAAGGTGACCCAGGCAGCCGTCACGGTGCTTTCACGCTCCCTGGCGCCGCTCCTTGAGGGACGCGCCCCCCGCTTACCGATGGACCTCTCCCGCGGCAGCTACTACGGCGGGAGGAGACCGGCCGACGGGCGGATCGA
>DATCHY010000273.1:0-2075 GCA_036508065.1 Geomonas sp.
TTCCCCGCCGCTGATCAGGCAGATCCGCTCGCCAGGGGCGAGGCTTTCGCGCTCCCTCAGGGCAGCCTCGGCGAGACTTTGTCCCGCGTGCCGTGCCTCGCCGCAGAGCTGATCGTCCAGGATGCGCACCTTCATCCCGAAGCGGCGCGCGGCGTGCGCAGCCGCCTCGATGGCGTCGCGGTTTCGGGCCGCGATCGCGGTCGTTACCAGGCCGAAGATCGAGTCGCCCGGCTTCGGGGTTTCGGCGCAAGCGCCGGCGGCTCCCTGCATCAGCCGCTCCCGGACCGAAGCGGGGACCCGGGCCGCTATCCCGAGGCGCAAAAGTACTGAAACGGCATCGCCGAAGCTGGTCGGGTCGGGGTAGGCCGGGCCCGAGGCGATCACGTCGGGACGGTCGCCGGGTACGTCGGAGATAGCCAGGGTGACCAGCCGCGCCGGGTGGGCGATTGCCGCCAGCCGGCCCCCCTTGACCTTGGACAGGTGCTTTCGGACCGTGTTCAGTTGCAGGACGTCGGCGCCAGCCTCCATCAGCAAACGGGAGGTCTCCTGCTTCTCCTCCAGCGTGATCCCGTCCGCAGGCGCGGTGAACAGCGCGGAACCGCCGCCGGAGACCAGCAGGAGGAGCAGGGTCTTCTCGTCCGCCGCGCGGGCAAGCTCCATGATGCGGCTGCTGGCGGCGGTCCCGAAGCGGTCCGGGTGAGGGTGGCCGGCAGTGGCGACCTCTATGCGGCACGGCAGCGTGGTCAGCTGGGCGCCGTGCGGCACGATCACCAGGCCGCAGCTGATCGCGCTCCCCAGCGCCTCCTCGGCGGCCAGCGCCATCGGAAGAGCGGCCTTGCCGAACCCGGCGACGATCAGCCGGTCGAATTTTTGCGTGCGGTAGAGCTCCCTTACCTCGAGCAGGTGGGGCTGGAGCGCCAGGTAGGGGTCGACCGCTGCCAGTGCGGCGCAGAAAAGTTTGTCCAGGGTCTCGCGATCCTTCATTTCGCCTCGATCCGGCCCAGGCGGGCCGAGCTCCCTCCCCCCAAAGTTCACCTGCCCTTGGCGAGCATCTTGAAGAAGTCGAGCACCTTGTCCGGGTGCTCCGAAGCCTTCGGTATGCTGGGCCAGTGCTTGATGACGTCACCGTCCGGAGAGATGACCACCGTGGAGCGGATGCTTCCCACGGTCTTCTTGCCGTAATTGAGCTTCTCGCCGTAGGCGCCGTACTTCGTCATGACGGCCGCGTCAGGGTCGGAGAGGAGCGTGAACGGGAGCTTGAACTCCGCGATGAACTTTTCATGGGACTTGAGGGAATCCTTGCTGACGCCGACCAGCACCCCGCCCAGCTGCTCGAACAGCGGCTGCAGTTCGCGAAAACCGACCGCCTCGGCGGTGCACCCCGGCGTGTTGTCCCTCGGGTAGAAGAAAAGGACCAGGATCCTTCCGGCATAATCCTTCAGCGAGTGCAGCTTCCCGTCGCTCCCCTGCAGCTTGAAATCCGGTGCGCGTTCTCCTTCCAAAAACATAGGCTTACTCCTTACCTGGTTGATTACGGATTGAGGCTAAATCTTCAGCCAATCATTGACGCCTTTACTCCCGCTGTGACACAGCATTAACCATAGCAGAGCGAGGCGCAAACGGCAAGCAGAGGCGCTATCCGCGGTTGTCTCCGGGGACGAATCGGGGTATGCTGCGCCAACGCCCAACCGGAGGTCCCATGAACGGCATAACCCTACAGTCGCTGGCAACCGCCCGTCCCGAACCATGGCACCACTTTGCGGGGCTGCTGCTGGTCATCCTGTTGGCGGTGCTGCAGGGGAGGGTCGGCAGGATCGGCACCTTCTGGCAGATCTGCTGGGCGCTACCCGGCACCATACTCCACGAGCTTGCCCATCTGCTCGTTGCAGCCGTCACCGGCGGCAGGCCCGTCGGTTTCAGCATCATTCCGCGCCGGGATGGAGCAGGCGGTTCGGGGGAGCGCTGGCTGCTCGGCTCCGTCACCATCAGCCGTCCCGGGCCGGTTTCGGCGCTCCCCTCGGCGCTGGCGCCGCTCGCCCTGAATGCCGTTGCCTATTACCTCTACCGGGGCTGGG
>DATCHY010000274.1:0-5066 GCA_036508065.1 Geomonas sp.
GGCCGCGTCGTCCTGGTAGTAGCCGCGGAAGGCGCCCGCGCTTCTGGCCAGGATCTCCCCGGTCGCCGAGATCCTGATCTCGGTTCCCGGCAGGGGGAGGCCGACCGTGTCGCCCCTGACATCCCCGTCCCGATGGATGCAGGCCACCCCGGAGATCTCGGTCAGGCCGTAGACCTGCTTCAGGTTGATGCCGATGGCGTGGAAGAAGGTGAAGACATCGGCTCCCAGGGCGCTGCCGCCGGTCAGGGCGGACCTGACGCGGCTGAGGCCGAGCCGGTCCAGCAGGGCCCGGAACAGGCAGAGATAGGCGACGCCGTTCAGCAGCCGCCAGAAAAAAGGGACCGGACGCCCGCCCAGTTTGAGGGTGGCGATCTTCTGCCCGACACCCATGAAGGTGGTGTACATGAACCGCTTGAAGGGGGTGGTTTCCATGATCTTCACCTGGACGGTCGCGGCGATGGTTTCCCAGACCCGCGGCGGCGAGAACATGATCTGGGGGCCGATCTCCCTCAGGTCGGCCAGCACCGTGTCGGGCTTTTCCGGAAAGTTGACGGTGAAGCCGACGCTGAGCGCGCTGGCCAGCGACATCATCTGCTCCCCGAACCAGGCCAGCGGCAAAAAGGAGACGAATTCGTCGGACTCCCTCTTCACCTCGACCTCGTTCAAGCTGCGCGCCATGCTCAGCATATTGCGGTGCGACAGGAGCGTCCCCTTGGGCGGGCCGGTGGCGCCCGAGGTGGTGCTGATAATGGCGATGTCGTCCCCCTTACCCTGCGCCACCATCCGGTCAAAGAGGGCGGGCTCCCTCTCGCCCAGATCTCTCCCCATCTGCAGTACTGACTGGTACGAGGCGAGCCCCTCGTGCCGGTAGTTCCTCATGCCGCGCGGGTCGCAGTAGATGACCGCGATCAGGGAGGAGCCGTGCCCGATGATTTCCAGCACCTTGTCGACCTGCTCCTGGTCCTCGGCTACGACGATCCTGACATCGAACTGACGTAGGACCTGCGCCAACTCCCGCGGGGTGGCGTCCTGGTACAGCCCGACGGAAACCCCGCCGGCTGCCTGGGTGGCGATTTCCGCATAAAGCGAGGTCGGCCGGTTGTTGCCGATGATGACGACCTTGTCCTCTTTGGCGAGCCCGAGAGCGGTCAGCCCGAGGGAGAACAGCCTGACGCTCTCGAAGTAATCCTGCCATGAATACGAGTTCCAGATCCCCAGCTTCTTTTCCCGCAGGGCGGTCTTGTGCGACCCGAATTTCTCGGCGTTGCTTTTCAGAAGCTTGGGGAGAGTCGTTTCATCAAGGTCGATAGTCAACGGGAACTCCTCCTTCGTTTGGACGCGGCAAACGGTGTCGACCTTCCTTGTTTACTGGTGTTCCTCGCCGAGGTAGGCCTTGATCACGTTCGGGTTCTGTTGCACTTGCTCCGGGGTCCCGTCGGCTATTTTCCTGCCGAAATCGAGCACACAGAGCGAGTGGGAGAGGTCCATGACCACCCCCATGTCGTGCTCGATCATGATGACCGTTATCCCTCGCTCCTCGTTGGTGTCGATGATGAAGCGCGACATGTCTTCCTTCTCTTCCAGGTTCATCCCGGCCATCGGTTCGTCCAGCAGGAGGATCTTCGGCTCCAGGGCCAGTGCCCGCGCCAGCTCTACCCGCTTCTGGTAGCCGTAGGG
This sequence comes from Geomonas sp., assembly GCA_036508065.1. Taxonomy (GTDB): domain Bacteria; phylum Desulfobacterota; class Desulfuromonadia; order Geobacterales; family Geobacteraceae; genus Geomonas. Next base: position 1,678 of record DATCHY010000274.1, read on the forward strand.
GAGGGTGCCGACCACCTTCTTGCGGATGCTCTGTATGGAGAGGAATTCGATGATCTCCTCGACGAATTCCCGGTTCTGAATCTCCTCCCTCTGTGCCGGGCCGAAGTAGAGCCCGCCCTGGAGCAGGCCGGCGTTCTGGTGCAGGTGGCGGCCTATCAGCAGGTTGTCGATCACCGTCATCCCCTTGAACAGTGCGATGTTCTGGAAGGAACGGGCGATCCCCATCTTGGCGCGCTGGTCGGGGGGTAACCCGGAGATGTCGGCCCCTTCGAAGGTGATCTTCCCTACCTGCGGCTGATAGACGCCGCTGATGCAGTTCAACATGGAGGACTTGCCGGCGCCGTTTGGGCCGATAATGGCGAAGATCTCCCCCTGTCGCACCTCAAACGATACTCCGGATAAGGCGCGCACCCCGCCGAAATTCAACTGAATGTCAGTGCAGGACAGCTGGACCATCGGAAGGGCTCCTTTTGGCTGTTTCAAGAGAAGGTTGACCTGAGTAGATAGTTGCTTTGGGTTCAGCTTGGCCGTTGACGTAAATTACACAGCGATTGGGTACAACGGCTGGCCGGTTGATTCGCTCCCCAGTTCCCTTAGTGTTTGCGCCACTATATCAGTTTAAGTTTGAGAATCAAATGAAATGTTGAATTTATATAAAATGGTTTTATTTAACCATGACGTGAACGTGAGTGTTGCGGCTGGTGCGGGGACTTTTTCGGGGGTGTGGTGTGAAATCTAATAAATATAGGCACATGCGCCAGATTTTTCCGTAAGAGGACTGGTACCTTCGGCCCTGGATGTGCGTAGGCACTGACGTAAGTTGCCGCTGGAGGTTCCGGGACGAGTTGGCTTTGCGTTATGCGAATTCCGTAACTCAGAACATTGGTTTGAATGTTGAACGCGTGGTCGAGGCCGAAATGTTTGGTAGGGGCGAATCTCGTATTCGCCCGTAGTCGTTCCTTTGAGCGGAATCGAAGCGCGGGCAAACTTTCACCGGAGTCCGTAGATGATAGGGCGGTCTGTAGGACCTGGGGGGGAATCTCTGAGGGGGGGCTCAGCGGAATACTGAAGTTTAACGCCAATCGGTTTTCTTTTTCACCGATGCCTCATTGACTTCATGGCGAATGTAAGCTAATGTTAAACCGCCTTATTGGTAGTTTTTAATTTGCTGGTGTGCTTTGGGATGGGAGATATCCTATGGAAAAGATAACGACACCGCTCAGAAATCTATCCCTCCCGACAACACTCCGGATGCAAAGAGTTTATCCCTTCCTGAAGGCGGCGGAGCGGTCCGAGTCATCGGCGAAAAATTGCCTGTCAGTCCCGTCACCTCCATTGGCTCATTAAATTTCCCCAGTTTCGCCAGCTCCCACTGGAGACGAGGTGTCCTCCGGCGGCTGGGAGCTAGGACTTACCCAGGACCTGGACGCGGGGTTTCACATCAATACGGCTCCCTGCGTTTTCCCATGGCGGGTTTCAGTATCGTACTCCATCTGGGCTTGCTTCAGCCTCTGCAATTTTGCCTTCACCAGTCTCCTGGCTTCTGCGTCCAGTTCACTTCCAGTCGTGAAGCTTCCGATAGAGGCCAGTATCTGGTAAATTTCCTGCCCGGTGCTTACAGCGATATCCCTATGTCCGTCTTCGTGCTTTGTCAGGTTCCCTAGGTAGGTTTTCCAGGCATCTGTCAGTGTCGCCGGTCTCCTTGCCGAGGAAACCAGCCTCGGGAGTTGGAAGACGATATCGACGTCAGTCTTGATGGAACTGATATAATACCTGCCTTCTAAGAGAGTAATGTCGTAATCGTACCGGATATTCCAAGATGTCAGGGCCGCATAAACTTTACCGTCATTCCATTTCGTGCCGTTCAGCTTCATCTGAGCCAGTAAGTCGGACTCAGTGAGGCCGTCTATGTCATAGTACTGAATATTTTCCTTGACCTTGATATCGGTCAGTATCTCCGATTTTTTCAGCGGGAGCTGGTTTCCGTCCTCATATTTCGCTATTTTGAATCTGCGTGTCGCATCTCCCTCTTCGGCTAGTACAGGGAGAGTATATAATATGCAGAAACAAATAATACAAGTTAACCTTGCAGCCATTACCTCAGTCCTTCTGTTGATGAAATTTTAGTTTACATTCCCAGGTAGAATTTGAACTGTCCGAGGATAGTGTATTTTTGCGGTAGTGTAAGTGACGTGGCTCACAAATTGACGATATCGATACTCAGCTGAACGTATTGTGTCGAGTTATCCTGTCATAATTTCAACCCTGTTCCGCAGGCCTAAGGTGGAAGGCAATCAGCTCCGACAGGTCTTGTTCATCCTCGACAATCAGTGTCGTATGCATCGCTGCCACCCTTGCGATCGCAAATTCTTGCTTCCCCGATCAGCCTTGTGAGGTAAGTGCCTTATTATGCAGGAAAAAGACGGATTTGCCGGCGGGTCCACACGCGCTGTGGAAAGCGCTGTGGATAACGTGTGAATCCCCGCCAAAAGCGCTTTCAAATTGGGAGGATCAACGGATTGCCTAAAAAATAGGCAGCGGTTCTGTGACGCTGTTTGTATTAAAATTCTAGTGATTACAGCATATTACCTGAACTGGCGGATTCTATTGCGGAATTTGTGTCAAGCTTTTTTTTGCAAAAAAAGACGTTGCGGAGGGCCGCCGCGGTACAAAGCCACCCTAAGTACGGCAGGCTCTTTCGTATCATTATCTAGATTAAGGGAGTCGTCTTTGACAACGATTCCTTGGCGGCTAACGCTCCCTCGCGCCCGTGCGCGGCCCTTAAATCTTGACATGCCGCAGACGCTGTGATAATTGGTAAACTCCTTTTATATCAATAAGTTAATTTTAGTCGACGAAAAGTTTGACGCTACGAAACAGGGAGGGTGACCCATGTCGCTACAGATCGATTTAACTGTCGGCGCGCTGCTCGACGATATTGCCGGAAGGTTTCCGGACAACGAGGCGCTGGTCTATGTCGAGCGGGGTCTGCGTTACAGCTACCGGGAGTTCAACGAGCGCTGCCGGCAGGTGGCGAAGGGGCTGCTGGCCCTGGGGGTGAAGAAGGGTGATCACCTCTCGATCTGGGCTTACAACGTCCCCGAATGGGTGGTGCTGCAGTTCGCCACCGCGAAGATCGGCGCCGTGCTCGTCACGGTGAACACGAGCTACAAGTCCGCCGAGCTCGAATACATACTGAACCAGTCGGATTCCAGCACCCTCTTCCTGGTGCAGCAGTTCAAGGACACCGACTACGTCCGCACCCTGAGCGAGGTGGTCCCCGAACTCGCCGCCAGCCAGCCGGGGAAGCTCGCCAGCGCCGTCCTGCCGCATCTCAAGAACGTAGTCTTCCTCGGGGAGGGGGCGCCCGGCGGCATGTTCAACTTCGA
>DATCHY010000275.1:0-10412 GCA_036508065.1 Geomonas sp.
TCCCGCAAGGAGGACCTGAGGCACTACGAGCAGCTTGGCTTCACCCCGATCGAGCCGCAGTGGCCCCGGAGCATAGCGCGAGTTCGCCGGGTCGACACCGGAGAGGAACAGCTCCTGGCCCGCGGGGAACTCAATGCCATCCTGTACCTCTGCCGTTCCGACGAGTCCACCCGTTACCGGGCCGAACTCCAGGCCGAAATAAAGCTGCTGCACGGCTTTCAAGCGCTCGGAGTGGCGCAGGGGGCGACCATGCCGGACGGGAGCGAGAGTTGGAGGTTCCTGGGGTATATCCCGATCCGGGCCACCCGCCAAAAGAGCCGTCGTACCGAAGAGCCCGGCGAGTTCCGTTATGTTCCGGTTTGGGACTGGCAGCTGCGCACCATGCACTGGCTGGCAGTGTTCCTCATTATCCTGATGGCCGGCACCGGCCTCCTTATGGGGAGCGGCGGCCTCGTCGCCGGCGACCCTGGCGATTCCCCCTATTTCAGTTACCTGCGGCTGCTGCACTTCGTGGCGGCCTGGCTCTTCCTGGCCACCGCCATAGTCCGCATTGCCGGGCTCTTTCTCGCCTCCAACAAATTCCAGCGCTGGGACGCCCTCTTTCCGGTGAGGCCGCGCGACCTGAGGAATCTACTCCAGGTGGTGCAGAATTACCTGTTCTGCCGCTTCGACCGGGGACCTCACTACATCGGCCACAATCCGTTGCAGCAGGTAGCCTACACCGCGATCTACGGCGTCGGCCTGGCCGCCATGCTGACCGGATTTGCGCTCTATGCCCTCTACGCACCGGACCTGTGGCTGTTCCATTACCTTATCTGGTTTGACCAGCTGATCGGGGTGCAGTATCTGCGCCTTGCCCACCTGCTGCTCATGTGGGTGTTCCTCGCCTTCATCCCGATCCACGTATACCTCTCGGTGCGGGCCGACACCGTGGAGCGGGAAGGCGCCATCTCGTCGATCATCAGCGGCGGCCGCTGGTGCAGGAAAGGAACCAAGTTTGAGGATGGGTGAGCGTGCGGGAGGGAAATCACGAGGTTTGTTAAGCGGCGAGCTTATGTTAAATCGGTCCAGTGCTTTCTAAGCTGGTTGGGCCGTACCCACCGGCAGCCGTAGCCCAAGGGCACCCGCAAGGGGCGCCCCCACAGATTCGTTGTTGTTGCGGGTACCCGGATCGACCCTTCGGTGCCCCAGGAGAAATTCTGTAGGGGCGACCCGGTGGGTCGCCCTGCCTTTGATTTTGGGGGCGAGGCTTCTGCGCAGCTACTGGCAGCGATTCATTTCGGCCGGGTCCCCATCCGTGGGATAGCCCAGACAGATCCAGCCACTAAGCCCTGACTTCAACACCTTGACATCCGTATACCCCCAGGTGCGGATGAGCTGACGGGCGACATCACTGGAAGTCGACTCGTCCGAGCAGTCGCAATAAAGGACCAGAAGCCGGTTGCGCGGGAGATCGACCGGATTCTCTATCACCTCCTTCCAGGGCACATTGACTGCTCCAGTGATGTGCATCTTCCTGTACGCCTCCTCGGATCGGGTATCCACCATGACGGGGCCGGCACCGATATCGATCAGCACTTTTGTCTCTTCAGGCGAAATTATTCCCACCGTTACTGAAGACGGGGCCGAACCTGTCTTATTCGCGCCAGCGCCGAAAGATTCTGCGCTAGCAGCTAAAAGCACGACAAGAAGAATCAGCTGAATCGAACCTATCCCTTTCCCAAATCTCCGGTGTATTCGCATCATTTCCCCTCTATTATTTTTTTATCCTTAACGTCTTTCACCTCTTTGGTAGAGGCCAACACTGCACATAGAAACAACATGATTTTAATACCTACAGATAGATTTGCAACAAAGCGGGAAGCCGAATAAGAGTCCCCTTCTTTTGGGTGTTCGGTTCCACCGGCAGGCTCACCCTGCTCTGCCCTCGGCCTCTTTCTCCAGGCAGGCGGCTGCGGTGCCGATGAGACGGCCGATCCGGGAGCTCTCGTCCTCGTCGCCGTAGCTGTGACGGGGCCAGAAGAACCCCCTCAGCCCGTCGTGCCGGCGACGCGGCACAATGTGAATGTGGAGATGGGGGACGCTCTGGCTCACCCGGTTGTTCATGGCGACGAAGGTCCCTTCCGCCTCCAGCGCCTTTTCGACAGCCCGCGCCAGTAGCCGGGCGCTCGTGAAGAGAGGGGTGATCAGCCTTTCGGGGAGGTCCCCGAGCGTTTCATGGTGTTCGCGAGGCACCAGGAGAAGATGGCCGGGAAAGAGCGGTCGGCGATCGAGAAAGGCAACGACGTCGTCATTCTCGAAGACAATGAAGACCGGCATCTCTCCTCTAATGATGGCGCAGAACCGGCAATCTTTCCGTTCATCGCTGTCATGCTCGGTTTCACCCTGTTGTTGCTGCCGCGCATCGTTCATCATCATCATCTCCCACTCGCCCGCCGCCAAAGACCGATTTTCAGACCGACTTCAGCCGAGCGACCCTTTCTCCCCTGCCACCTCCTCAGCGTACAGCTCTGCAATTAGCTGGATCTTGCGCCTCTTTACGCTGACACCCTGAGATCCCATGGCATCGGCCCTGCAGAGTTCCAGCAGGAGCGGGAACAGCGGGTGCTCCATGAACCTGCGCTGCTGTTTCGTCAGGCGCCCGTCCTCTCGTACGTCCCAGGCAAAATGAAAATGGTGCTCCCGGACCAGCCAGCTGACATCCGTCGCCATTTCGGGAAAACCGATGCGCTCCATGACGGCCGGTACCAGTGCGGCACCCGCTTTGGCGTGCCCATGTGCCCGCAATTGTCCCCTGATGAACGATGTCGTTGTCGCCTTGCCAAGGTCGTGGAGAAGAACGCCCCAATAGACACGAGCGTCGTCATCTTCATCCAATGCGTCAAGTGCCAGCATGGTGTGGGTGAAGACATCGCCCTCGGCGTGGAACTTCTCGGGCTGGGGAACTCCGCGCAGCGCTGCCACCTCGGGGAGGAGTAGCTCAAAAAGACCCTCCCGCTGCCATTGCTTCATCAACAACCTGCAGTCAGCCACCCTCATTTTCACTCTCCCCGATTCTGAAACGGCGCAGCGCCACCAGACTACGGGATCCCCTCACACTCCTTTGGGAATGACATGTCTTGATAATAAGTGTTACCTATGTCCCCGAACAAGTGTTACCTATGTCCCCAGTCTATACATCCCCCTTGAAGGTGGAGGAACGTGACTCGGAAGATTGAAACTAATCAGGAAAGATGAAGTGAAAGCACCGACTTCATTGCCTGCCTCGCCGCCCTGTCGGCCTGGCGCATCGGCTCGGGGACGCGGCAGTCGGTGCAGCAGTGCAGGACAACGGCCAGCGCATCCTCAAGGGTTACCCGGTGCCCCGGCGAGATGAAAAGCGGCCTGACATCGGTCCGCGTCCTGAGCACCGCGCCGACCAGACTGCCATCCTGCTCCAGGGGAGTCCAATTCCCTTTTTCGCGCCCCGGTTCCCGATAGGTCCCGATAAGGTGCGATTTGGCGCAGCCGATCGACGGGATGCCGGTCAGGACACCAAGGTGGCAGGCGATGCCGAAACGCCGCGGGTGCGCGATCCCTTGCCCGTCCACGAGAAGGACGTCCGGCCGCGGTTGGAGCGCAGCAATAGCCTCAAGGAGAGGCGGCGCCTCACGCAGCCAGAAATACCCGGGCAGGTAGGGAAAGCTGGTTTCCCGGACCACCACCCGCTCCGTGAGCGGCGCCAGGGTGTCGTACCGGCAAAGGACGGCTGCGGCGTAGGTCGTCCCCTCTGCATAGGCCGCGTCAACCGCTCCGATGCTGCGCGGCGCCCGCGCCAGCGGCTCGAGCACCACGCGGTCGGCCAGTTCCTCCTGCAGCGCGCCCGCCTCTTCCAGCGTCACAGGCAAGCGATCCACCCCTGCACTTTCCATGAGACCTCCGTCCCTGTTTCATTTGCCACGGGACAACGAGTATCTGGTAAGATTCTACTCATGCCAAGCGGCATGACAAGGAGTTGCCCGGCAAGCGGGCCGGGTTTTCCGAGTTTGCAACTGTTAAGCTGCCGCAGGCCGTAGGGTGGGCGGCGGGGAGGTGGCAAGATGGGGAGGATATTCATCATAATCTGCAGTATCCTGATCGGCGCGGCTCTTGGGGTGTGCGCCACAGCGGACCCTTTCCTCGCCAGGCGGCAGGCGATGGTGCAGCACGACATCAAGGGACGCGGGGTGAGCGACCCACGGGTGCTGGAGGCGATGGGGCGGGTACCACGGCACCTGTTCGTGGCCGAGCGCCAGAGAGGCGAGGCCTACGCCGACCATCCGCTGCCGATCGGCGAGGGGCAGACCATCTCCCAGCCTTACGTGGTGGCACTGATGACCGAGGCGCTCCGCCTGAAGCCGACGGACCGGGTGCTGGAGATCGGTACCGGCTCTGGCTACCAGGCAGCGGTACTTTCCGGACTGGTACACGAGGTGTTCAGCATCGAGATCCGCAGGTCGCTGGCCGACTCGGCGCGCAAGAGACTGGCCGAGCTCGGCTACCGCAACGTGCAGGTGAGGTACGGGGACGGCTATTTCGGCTGGGCGGAGGCAGCGCCCTTCGACGCGATCATCGTCACTGCCGCGGCAAACCACATTCCGCCGCCGCTCATCAAGGAGCTCAAGGACGGCGGACGGCTCATCCTGCCGCTTGGCAGCACGGTCTTCAGCCAGACGCTCACCCTGGTGACCCGGCGCGGCGCTCAGCTCAGCGTGGAACAGATGGGCCCGGTCAGCTTCGTCCCTATGACCGGCGAGGACCAGAAGAGGAAGTGACCCGCACCCTTTTCGCGAAGAGGCGCAGGTTGAGAAACGCCAGGAAATAGGCCGCCGCGCCGAGGAAAAGCACGGAGCTGAACCCCGCTACCGTGGCGAACATGACGGCCAGCATCGGGGCGAGCACCGAGAAGGTGCCGTTGATTACCCAGGCCCAGGGAATCAGGAGCGGGTCGGCCTCGCCCAGGGTGCGCAGCCCGGCGGGAAACGGGATTCCCATCAGCAGGCCCAGGGGAAGGAACAGCAGGAACACCAGACCGATCTTCACCGGCAGCGCCAGCGGGGCGATGGCAGCAGAGGCGGCCGGCAGCATCAGGCTGTAGACGACGATCAGCCCCGCGATGACAGCCGCGGTCGCAGGTGTTCTCAGCGGAGCGAAGCGCTGCCCCAGCAGACTTCCGGTCCCGGAGCTCACCAGGAGCGCGGCAAGGAGCGTCGCCACGGCGTAGGAGGGGTTCTCCAGGGGAAGAATGATCTTCTGGATCAGTGCGGTCTCTACGAACATGAAGCCGCACCCAAGCAGGGCAAAGTACGGCAGCAGCCCCCTCGCCCGCCCCCCTCCCCTTTGCCCCGACCAAAGCGGAAGCAGCAGCAACAGCAGGCTGACGAGCGCCGCCTGGGCAAAGACCGCCGGCACGATGTACCCCTCCGCCAGGAAGAACTCCCATTTCCCCCCCATGGCCCGGTAAATCTCGCCGGCCCGGCCCAGTTTCAGGAAATAGCCGAAAAACGGGCGGTCGTCCCGCACCGGCGCGACGTCGAAGAGATAGTCGTCCAGAAATTTGCGGCGCCGGTCTGGAGAAAGGAGCGCCGAAAAGGCCCGGCCATAGTCGTCAGAGGGCATCTTAAGGAAGAGATCCGGCTCCTGGGACTCCATTCCCGGGTAGTGCAGCAGGTCGAACCAGCGCTCCGCCGCGAACCGCCTGATCGCCCCGATCTCCTGACCGGTAAACTGGGAGCGCTTTGCCAGCAGGCAGAGCGTCCCCCAGCTCCTGACTGCTGCCAGATGCAGGGCCGGATCCCTCACCCCCATCTCCTCCAGGGCCCGCACCAGGGTGGCGAGGATGCGCAGTTCGGACCGGGGCGGCGGGATGATGTAGAGGTTGATGCTCAAAAGACCGTCCGCGCCCAGGCTCCCCAGGTACTCCCTGAACGCCTCGACCGTGAAGCGGTAGTCTTCAGCGATGCCGAAGGAGCCGTACGGCTCGGTCCCCATGAGCGAGATGTCGATGATGTCGAAGGAGCCCGCCCTCCCCTTGAGCCACGATCTGCCGAGCCCGCTCCAGAAACGCTCGTCGTAGATCCCCCCCGCGAACTCCCGCAAATCGGTCCGCAGCACCGCTGCCAGCGCCGGATTCCCCTCTACCTTGTCGATCTCTCCCGCGCCGTAACGCCGGGCCAGCAGGACCTGCAGCCCCCCTTTTGGGTCGAGGACCAGCACCCGGTTCCTGCTCCCGATGGCGTAGGGGAGCGCGCCGGGGAGGTACTCCAGGAAGGCGGGCGCGCCCTCCTTTCCGGCCGCCGTCACGGCGCTCACCTCTCCCCCGTCAACCGCGATCCCGATCTGCAGGGGGAGGTCTTCCAGATAGCGCAGCGAAAGACCCGGCGCGAACCGGACCGCGGGGCTTTCGAAGCTGTCCACCCGCGCGAAGGGGGTGTCATAGGTCCGCAGCGCTTTTGCGCCGGGAAACCGAAGGGCGCTCGGCAACCCCTTGTACGGGGAGAGGCGCAGCGCGGCAAACTCCGGCGGACGGGCCAGCAGAAACAGGGCGAGGGCGGCCATGGCAAGGGCCGCGGCACGCAGCCACGCGCCGCCCCAGAGAAAGGCCGCGGCCAGTGGGGCGAGGCAGAGAAGGAACACGCCCCGTTCGGGCGCGAGGACGCTCAAGAGAAGCAGCACGCCGAGGGAGCCGAGTCCGGCGCCGATCAGGTCCGCCCCGTACAGGAGCCCGGCCCGGCCGCTCTGCAGGGTGAATGCCGTGGCGACCACGAGCCCGGTGCAAAAAAACGGCAGCGCCAGAACCAGGTAGAAGAGACCGAGGTGCAGGAACTGGGTACCTTCCCAGGACAGACGCACCGGGTCAAAAGGGATCCGGTTGGCCAGCAGGTAGGAGGCCGGGATGGCGACACCGAGCAGCAGGCTGTAGCCGCCGACCCGCTCGATCCTCTTCAGGCGCGGGTGGAGCGCAAGGGCCGTCCCGCTTGCGGCGAAGCCGAGCATGGCGATGCTGATGATCATGAAGGCGAAGTGGTACCAAAGCGAAATGGAGAATATCCGGGTGAGGGATACCTCGTAGGCAAGGCTTGCCAGGGAGCAGAGGAATATGGCCAGGGGCGTTTTACGTTCGAAGGTCATGGCTCGCAGCCGGATGAATGGTACATTTATCTGCGGTAAGGTCTGCCAGGCAAGGTAGCACCTACCAAGCATACCAGTCGCCTTCAACTGCACAAGGGAGTTACCGGCGAGCAGGCATTGACGCTTGAAGAACGGTCAATATCGGGTAAAGTTAATTAGAACACATCCCGGACCGAGGAAATTGACATGAAAGCATTCCCCCGCGTCAGCCTGATCCTCCTAACGCTGCTGCTCTTCTCCTCAACGGTGAGCGCCGAAGTCAAGATCAAATCGCTTTGCGGCATCCACTATCCAAGCGATGCACGCATCGAGTTTACCTGTTTGAAACTGAAGTGGACGGACACCCCGAGCGGGCTCTTCGGTGCCCAGTGGCCGGACGTGCTCCGCTTCAACCGGATGGACCGGCGCCACTTCTTCGGCGGCATATCGATCAAGGTCCCCAAACGGCTGCAGGAGATCAGGAATTTCACGCCGCTGCCCCGAACCTACCCTGGCGCCGCCTCGGAGCCGAAATTCATCCTGATCGACCAGTCCGAGATGTTCCTCGGGGCCTATCAGCACGGCAAGCTCGTCTTTTCCTTCCCCATCGCGATCGGCATCGAGAAGCACCGGGTACCCACCGGCACCTTCCGGATCGACGCCGCCGACCGCCAGCACAAATCTAACCTCTACACCGTGGAGGAAATCGGACGCCCCTATCCGATGCATTACGGGCTCAGGTTCTTTGTCGACAAGAGCATCGACAGCTGGCCCTCGTTCTGGATCCACGGTCGCGACCTCCCCGGCTACCCAGCCTCCCACGGCTGCGTCGGCCTCTACGACGAGGAGATGCAGCACGACTATTACAGCGCCCACGACCGAAAGGTGAATAAACCGTATTATCACGAGCTGACCAAGCCGTTCCTCGAAGGCGCCAAGGTTCTCTACCAGTGGGTTGTCGACCCCCGCAGCGATCCCGGGAGCTTCCATAGCATCAAAAACGGCCCAAGGGTGCTGATTATCGGGGAGCCGCCACTGTAACGGCGCTCCATGCGAGAGGACTCCAGAGATACATACATCATGCACCGCTCTGCTCAGATTCGCCATTTTTCGGAATGGCGTTCACGATCTTATCGAGAAACCGACTGACACTTTACAGGTGGAGGTAGTCGCCATGACAGATTCAGATGAGGAAAGACTGGGTGAGAAGAGTTCTCTGTACTGTTCCGATTGCGAGGAGGAGCGGATCTTCGTCTGGGCTACCTGGAGTGGCGTTGCCTATTACGGATACCCTCCAGCACCTGAATACGGGTGGGAATGCACGGCGTGCGGTAACAGACTTCGCGTGACGTGACCCCCTCCCAGGGAAATCATCCATGACTACCGACATCCAGGAACTGATGGCGCAGGTGGACGGCACGCGGCTCCAGCACTTTATCAGCGCTCTGGAAGGGGCGCGTCACGGCCAGGAGAACTATGACCTGCTGGAAGCAAAGGGGCGTTTCATTGAAACTACCCTGCGCGATTGCGGTTTCCGTGTGGAATGCCAGCCGGTCCACTTCAAGACCAGGCGCTATCGCAACATCATTGCCATCCTGGATGGCGCCGATCCCGGACTGGAGCGGATCCTCCTCGGGGCACATTACGACTCCCCCCGGTACAGCCCCGGCGCCGACGATAACGCGAGCGGCACCGCAGCCCTGCTGGAGTCGGCACGGATCCTCAGCCGGCAAAGGCCCAAGCGGACCATCCAGTTTGTCGCCTTCACCCTGGAAGAGCCGCAGACCTGGACCCACATCATCCTCAGGGGAAGCAAGCAGTTTGTCCGGCAGGCAAAAAGGGAGGGGATCTCCTATGCGGCGGCCATCATCCTCGAGTGCGTCGGCTATACCAGCAAGTTGAACCGCAGCCAGATGCTGCCCCGGATGCTCAAAAACCTGGACCTGCCAACCGGAGATTTCCTTGCCATCATCGCCAACCACCGCTCCAGGGGTCTCATGCAGCTCGTGCACCGTTGCGCCATCACCCGGGTACCGGAACTAAAGACCTTCCCCCTGGCGGTTCCTCTGGGTGGTTACCTCATTCCCCAGAGCCGCTTCAGCGACCAGGCGCCCTTTTGGGACAGCGGTTTCCCGGCCCTCATGCTCACCGATACCGCCATGTTCCGCAACCCGCACTACCACACCCCCGACGACACCGGGAAAACCCTCGATTACCAGTTCCTGGCAGCCGTCACCCGCTGCGCGGTCGCAGCAGTAGCGGAGCTGGCGGAACTGCAGTGAACCCGCGGCACCGACCATCCCAGGAGGAGAAGCGTGAAACGAGACCCAGCCAGCCCTGATGTCCCGCAGATCATGCGGGAATTTGCCGACCGTACCGGACTTAACCCGGGTGCCACGCCCCCGCGGCGCTACCTCTGGACCGATGCCTTTGCGGTGTGCAATTTCCTCGAGCTGTTCCGCCTGACGCAGGACCAAAGCTGGCGGGATCAGGCATTGCGGCTGGTCGACCAGGTGCACCACACCCTGGGCCGGCACCGGGCCGATGACCCGCGCAGCGGCTGGATCAGCGGGCTCAGCGAACAGGAGGGGGAGTTGCACCCGACCAGAGGCGGCCTGCGGATCGGCAAGGAGCAAAACGAGCGCCCGCCCGGGGAGCGGCCTGACGAGCGCCGGGAATGGGACCGGGACGGGCAGTACTACCACTACCTCACCAAGTGGATGCACGCGCTCCAGCGCGCCAGCCGTGTCACCGGGGAGGCGACCTATGCCAGGTGGGCGCTCGAATTGGCACAGGCGGCCCACGAAAGGTTCTGCTACCTCCCGGCGTGGGGCGGCGCCAAACGGCTGTACTGGAAGATGAGCATCGATCTCAGCCGTCCCCTGGTCCCCTCCATGGGTCAGCACGACCCGCTGGACGGCCTGGTCACCTGCAGCGAGCTGCAGGCGGCAGCCACGGCTTTCGGAACCGTCCCGCTTCCCGGCCTGCATAACGAGATCGCCGACCTGGACGCCATCTGCCGGGGCCAGGAATGGGGCACCGATGATACGCTCGGCATCGGCGGACTGCTGTGCGACGCCTCGCTCATCGTACAATTGACCATCGGGGGAGCATTCGGAGCAGCGGGACTGCTCGGAAAAGTTCTCGATGCGGCCCTCCTCGGCCTGGAGCTTTTCGCGGCAGTCGACACGCTGGAGCTTCCCGCGGCGCATCGCCTCGCTTTTCGCGAGCTGGGGCTCTCGATCGGGCTGAAGGGTGCCAGACCGTTGCAGCAGCTGGTCGAG
>DATCHY010000276.1:0-10396 GCA_036508065.1 Geomonas sp.
ATTCCAGCGATTCCCGCCATTCCCGGAGCACGCCGGGGAGGTCCAGCGACCAGCCGGAAAGCGCCTGCGCCACCGCGGTTTCCAGGGAGGCACGCTCCCCGAGGCTCTTCAGCGTCCCTCTTACGGCGTACCAGCCGTAACGGTTCACCATGAAGGAGGCAATGGAGTAGCTCTGCTGGTAGGCAAGTGCCGCCTCCGGCCGGGCCATGGAGGTGAAGGAGCCGGAAAGTGTGGACAGGGGAAGCAGGCGCCCTCCCTTCGTCCCCCGGGCCGGGACGGTGGCGGGACTGCCGTCCTCCTTGCGCCCCTCGATCTCCGCCAGACCCTCGTTGAGCCAGGTCGGAATGTTGCCGCGGGTAAGTTCGGCTATCAGCACGTGGGTGAACTCATGAAAGAGGATGCCACGCATCTGCGGGGTGACCTTGGTGACCCCGCCGACCGGGAGGCGGATCTTGCCGTCGTAGAGGCCGCCCGACCAGTCGGGTCCGGCGGTTACGCTTGAATAGTCGCTCTTGGTATAGAGCAGCACCGGGATGCGCGTGGTAGGGAACAGGCCGAGATCGTCCCCGACGCTGTTATAGGCGCTCTCCAGCGAATCGAGAACCCCGGCGGCAAGGCCCGGTGGGAGCTCCGCGTCGTAGCTCAGGTCGAACATGGAGCTGTACCCCTTGTCCATTTTCGACTCGACCGGGAGCTCGCGCTCCGCCTTGGCGATGTGGCTGCGTACCCCCGCGTTGCCCGGTTCCAGAACCAGCGCGCGGCGCCAGAAAGCGAGCGCCGCCGGTAGGTCGCCCGTGTCGTAGCTGATCTTTCCGAGGTAGAAGAGCGGCTCCGTCCCCTCCCCCGCCTGCGCGAACTCCGCGCGGGCCGCGTCGTAGTTCTTGCCGAGGTAGAGGGCGACTCCCCGCATCAGTCCGAAACGCGCCTCGCCGGGGTAGAGATCGCGCGCCTGGCCGAAGTAGTCCGCCGCCTCCCGGTAACGGCTGAGCTTCAGGTCGCGCTGGGCGATCCTTGCATAGGCGGCGGCGAGGTCATGGCGCAGGTTCTCGTTGTAGGGAAAGAGCGAGAAGCCGCTTTTGAGCTCGTCGAGCGCCGTGTCGTATTCCCCGCGCACCATGAGAGCCTCTGCCTGCGCGCTGAAGCTGGCAGGGTCACCGGCGCCGGCCGTCCCGGCAAGGAGGGAGAGGAAGAGCAATGCAGTTGCGATGGAGCGTGCAGTTCCGGGCATATCTTACCCCCACCATTCACCATTCACCGGTTCAATTCACCTTTCACAGCCTTTAAGATCCCCGCCGCATCGAGACCGTAGGCGGCCTTCAGCTCCGCCTGCTCCCCCTGCTCTACGAAGGAGTCGGGAAAGCCGAGACGGGTGACGCTCACGCCGCTCACTCCCGCCTCCTCCAGAAGCTCCAGCACCGCGGTGCCGAAACCTCCCTGCAGGACGTTCTCCTCCACCGTCACCAGATGCCCGGTCGCGGCAAGCGACAGTATCAGCTCGCGGTCGAGCGGCTTTACGAAACGGACGTTCATGACGGCGAGCTCCACACCCTCGAGGGCAAGCGCGGCCGCCGCCTCAAGGGCAGGCTGGACCATGGTGCCGACCGCCAGGATCGCGCCGTCGCCCCCCGCCCTTAGCAACTCGCCCCTGCCGATCGGAAGCGTCACCAGGATCTGGTCGATCGGGACTCCCCAGCCGCTCCCCCTCGGATAGCGGACCGCCGAGGGCCCGGCGAGCCTGAGACCGGTCAGGAGCATGTGCTGCAGCTCGTTCTCGTCCTTGGGCGCCATGACGGTGAGACCCGGAAGCGTGCGCAGATAGGAGAGGTCGAAGACGCCGTGGTGGGTCGGTCCGTCGCTGCCGACTACGCCGGCACGGTCGATGGCGAAGAGCACCGGGAGATCCTGCAGACAGACGTCGTGACAGAGCTGGTCGAAGCCGCGCTGCAGAAACGACGAGTAGAGGGCGACCACGGGACGAAAGCCTTCCGCCGCGAGCCCGGCCGCGAAGGTGACCGCGTGCTGCTCGGCGATGCCGACGTCGAAGAAGCGCTCCGGGAAGGCCTTGGCAAAGGGGGTAAGACCGGTGCCGTCCGGCATGGCCGCCGTCACCGCCACGATTTTGTCGTTCTCCTGGGCGAGCTTTTTCAGGGCCTCCCCGAAGATCCCGGTGTAGGAGGCGGCGCCGCCCTTCCCCTTCAGCACCTTCCCGGTGGCGGGATCGAAGGGCCCCACGCCGTGGAACAGCGACGGGTTCGCCTCGGCGGCCGGATACCCCTTCCCCTTCTTGGTCAGCACGTGGATCAGCACCGCGTCATCGAAGCGCTTCACGTTTTCCAGGGTCTCCAGCAGCAGCGGTATGTTGTGGCCGTCGATGGGACCTATGTACTCGAAGCCGAACGCCTCGAAGAGCATCCCCGGGGTGAAGAGCCCCTTGAGCGACTCCTCGGCCCTCTTGGCGATCTTCAGCGCGCCCCTGCCGAACATGGGGAGCCCCTCGAGGAACGCCTCCAGATCCTTCTTGGCCTTGTGCACGAATTCGCTGGTGATGGTGCGCGACAGCAGGTTCGAGAGCGCCCCGACGTTTTCCGAGATGGACATCTCGTTGTCGTTCAGGATCACCACCAGGTCCTTGTTCAGCTCGCCGGCGTGGTTCAGCGCCTCGAAGGCGATCCCCCCCGTCATGGAACCGTCCCCGATCACGGCGAGCACCTTGTTGCGCCCGGCGTTCAAGTCGCGCGCCACGGCCAGACCGAGCGCCGCGGAGATCGAGGTGGAGGAGTGCCCGACGTCGAAGGCGTCGTGCGGGGACTCGGCGCGCTTGGGAAAGCCGCTGATGCCGCCCAGGGTGCGCAGCGTGCCGAAGGCAGCGTTTCTGCCGGTCAAGAGCTTGTGGGCGTAGGCCTGGTGCCCCACGTCCCAGACGATCTTGTCCTTAGGCGAATCGAAGACCCGGTGCAGCGCGACCGTCAGTTCCACGACGCCGAGGCTCGGCGCCAGGTGCCCGCCGTTTTTGGCGCAGGTCTCGATGATCCTTTCGCGCAGCTCGCCGGCGAGCTGCTCCAGCTCCCGCAGGGATAAACCCTTCAACTGCCCGGGTTCTGTTATGCCGGCGAGGATCGACGGCATCACGATTTCCTCTTCACGATGTAGGAGGCGATGGCGCGCAGAGGCTCAGCCTTTTCATCGAAGGGAGCCAGGGCGTCGAGCGCCATCTGCACCAGTTCCTGGGCACGCGCCTTGGAGGCCTCCAGGCCGACCAGGGCCGGGTAGGTAGCCTTGCCGCGCGCCTGGTCGCTCCCCGCGTCCTTGCCGAGTTCCTCCGTGGTCCCTTCCACGTCCAGGATATCGTCGGCGATCTGGAAGGCGAGTCCGATGGCGTCGCCGTAGCGGGTGAGTGCCGCGAGGCTCTCAGCCGTGGCCCCCCCCAGTATGGCGCCGGAGCGCACCGAGGCCCGGATCAGGGCGCCGGTCTTGTGGGTATGGATATAGGAGAGCGTCGCCAGGTCGATCTCGCCGTTGCCTTCGCTCTCCATGTCGACCACCTGTCCGCCGACCATGCCGCGGGAGCCGGAGCCGTGCGCGATCTCGTGGATCACCCGGAGCGTCGCCGCCGGGTCGTCCCCCCCCTCGGTCCTGGAGAGCAGGATGAAGGCCTCGGTCAAGAGGGCGTCGCCGGCCAGGATGGCGGTCGCCTCGCCGTACACCTTGTGGTTGGTGGGGTTCCCCCTCCTGAAGTCGTCGTCGTCCATGGCCGGCAGGTCGTCGTGAATCAGGGAATAAGTATGGATCATCTCCATGGCGCAGGCAGCGGGGAGCGCGTGGGACAGCTCGCCTCCCACCGTCTCGCAGGCGGCCAGCATCAGTACCGGCCGCACCCTCTTGCCGCCGGCGAACACCGAGTAGCGCATGGCGCCGTGGAGCGAGGCGGGAAGCTCGCCCGCGTCCGGGAGGAACCGGTCCAGTGCCTCGTCGACCAACCGGCATCTGCTTTTCAGATATTCTTTCAGGTCCATATAAGTCCTTAAATTCAGGTTAAGGTTAAGGTTGAGGTTAAGAGAGGCTTTCTCGATCTCGGCCCCGAAAGTCAGGTTAAGGGAGGCTTTTCAAGTTCGGCCTAAAAGTCAGGTTAAAGGGGAGGTTTTACTCAACCTTGATCTTAACCTGAATCTGTTTTTGTTATGCTCCCCTTACTCCACTTCGTCAAAGGGTTTCTTAATAAAGCTCCCGTCGCGCTGTTTCAGGAGAAGTTCCACCCGCCGCTCCGCCTCGTTCAGCTTCTTGCTGCAGAAGGCGGATTGTTTCACACCTTCCTCGAACGCCTTCAAGGAGTCCTCCAGGGAGAGCTCCCCACCCTCAAGCTTCCTCACGACTTCCTCGAGCTTCTTCAGCGCGGTTTCAAACTTTTCCACTGCCATTGACGACCTCGTTATAAAAATGAACGTATTGTACAGAAAATCGTGAATGGTGAATAGTGAATAGTGAAAAAATGCGAAAGGCGCGCTCTTACTTCCTATACGGTGTTGCTGAAATCGTGAATGGTGAATCGTGAATGGTGAAAAAATGCGAAAGGCGCGCTCTTACTTCCTATACGGTGTTGCTGTATTCGCCTTTCACGGTTTTATTCACCATTCACCATTCACCATTCACGGTTTTATGGTTTCCTCCACCCGGCAAAGCGCGCTGCCGGCGGCGAAGCTCAGCTCCAGCCGGTCCCCCGCCTCGATCTCGCGGCTGTCCCTGACGACGGTGCGCTCCGGCAGCTTGCGCGTGATGCTGTAGCCGCGCGCCAGGGTCGCCAGCGGAGAGACGGCGTTCAGGGTGCCCGTGGCGAGCCTGAGGCTCTCGGCCGCGCCCGCCAGGCGGCGCGTGAGGGCGTGGTCCATGCGAAGCGACAGCGTGCCCAGGCGCTCCCCGGTCCGCTTCAGCGTGAGGGCGGGACTTTGCCGGTTAAGCCGCGCCAAAAGGGTCGCCACCCGGTCCCCGCGGCTGCCGAGCAAAAGGTCGGCCTCGCGCCTGAGCCGCCCATCCAGGGTGTCGACCCTCTGGGAGAGATGGCCGAGGATGCGGGTCGGATCGGCCACCGCGCGGGAGAGCGCCGCGACGCCGGCGCGCCACCTCTCCAGGCGGCGCAGCTGTGACATGTCGAGGCGGTGCGACAGGGCGTCCAGCTCGGCGGTCAGCTCCTTTTTGCTGCGGACCACGAGTTCCGCCGCGGCGGACGGCGTGGCGGCCCGCAGGTCGGCAACGAAATCCGCGATGGAGAAGTCCACCTCGTGCCCGACCGCCGAGATCACGGGAATGACGGAGCGGTGGATGGCGCGCGCCACGGTCTCCTCGTTGAAGGCCCAGAGGTCCTCCAGCGAGCCCCCGCCGCGCCCGACGATCATCACGTCGAGGCCTCCCAGGCGGTTCAGGTCGTCGATCGCCTGGGCGATCTCGGCAGCGGCGCCCTCGCCCTGCACCCGCACCGGGTAGATCAGGATCTCGAGATTGGCGAAGCGGCGCGATAAAACGGTGAGGATATCCCTGATGGCGGCGCCGGTCGGCGAGGTGACCACCGCGATCCTCTGGGGGAGCTTCGGGATTTCCTTTTTGTGCAGTTCAGAGAAGAGCCCCTCGCGGGCGAGCCTCTCCTTGAGCTGGATGAAGGCGAGCTGCAGCCCCCCGATCCCCTGGGGTTCCAGGTACTCGGCCACCAGTTGGTACTCGCCGCGCGGCTCGAACAGGGTCAGCCTGCCGCGGGTAAGCACCCGCATGCCGTCCTTGGGGGTGAACTTGAGGGCGCGGGCCGCCCCCCGGAACATGACGCAGCGCAGCTGGGCGCCCGCGTCCTTCAAGGTAAAGTAGTAGTGACCCGACTGCGGCGAGGCGAGGTTGGAGATTTCCCCCTCGACCCAGACCTGGTCGAAATTCTCCTCCAGCACCCCGCGCACCAGCGCGGTGAGCGCGCTCACCGTGAGAACCCGGCGCTCCTTGAACAGTTCCATGGACATCCCCTAAAATCGTGAATGGTGAATCGTGAAAGGTGAAAACAGCAACACCCTAGAAGACGTGCGCGCGCTTTTTTCACTCTTCACCCTTCACCTTTCACGTTTCTATTCACCTTTCACCATTCACCTTTCACGTTTCTATTCACCTTTCACCATTCACCATTCACGTTTTTATTCACCTTTCACCATTCACCATTCACGGTTTAATACACGGGTTAATACCACGCGGGGGCTCCCCCTGTCAAACCGGTTGACCGTCGCGGGCCGTCGATGTTAGTATGTCGCCCATGAAAAATTACCCCTACGTGATCACCATCTCCTCCGAAAAGGGGGGAGTGGGCAAGACAACTCTGGCAACGAACCTCGCCATTTTCCTGAAGGCGCTCGACGAGAACCTCCCGGTCTCCATCTTCTCCTTCGACAACCACTTCTCCGTCGACAAGATGTTCTCCATCAAGGGGCAAAAGCTCACCGGAAGCGTCGCGGACCTGCTCCTGGAGACGCCGGGGTGCGATCTTTTGCACACCGGGCAGTACGGGGTGAACTACATCCCCTCCTCCACCGCGCTCCCCGACCTGAAGGGGTCGCTCAAGGGCCCGATGGTGCTGGCGCGTCTTTTGGCCTGTTCCAACATCCCGGGGATCATCATCGTCGACACCCGCCCGGACCTCGACGTCATGACCCAGAACGCGCTCTTCGCCGCGGACCGGGTCCTGGTCCCGATCAAGGACATGGCGAGCATGGACAACTGCAAGAACATCTTCGAGCTGTTCGATAAAAGGGGACTGGACCGCAAGAGCCTCTCGCTCATCCCCTGCCTGATCGACGAGCGGATCAAATTCGAGGGGCTTTTCAAGGATCAGAAGACGCTTCTGAAGGCTTTCGCCATCAACCGCGGCTACCGCTGTTCCGACACCTTCATCTCCAAGAGTCCCAAGGTGGAGAGCCTGAACACCAACCCGGAGGGCCGGATCTACCCGATCCTGACCCACGGGCGCGGCACCGACGTCTACGGCCAGTTCACCGCGCTGGGGCAGACCGCGATCAAGGAGTATTACGACACCAAGGAGCCCCGGGCGCTGCTCTTCGACAAGTGGCAGAAGGAGGATGACGCACGCAAGAAGGAAGCCTATTTCGCACGTCTCACCGGCCTTAAGAGCGAGTGCCTTGTCTGCGGCAAAGAGCTCGATCAGGGCTCCCAGCTCTCCTACTACTGCGAGAGCTCGGACGGCGCGTCCTGCGGCTTCGTGGAGGCCGACTGCTTCACCACCTTCCTGATCCAGGCGATCTTCCGGATCGATCGGGAGCTTCCCGCCGACGATCCCACGCGCATGATGATACACCAAACCGCCCGGGAGTCGGTCTTCGTGCTGAACCCGGGAGTGGAGGAGAGTCAGGGTAGCGTCGATTTCCACCGTTTCGACCTGAGCGGCACCTCGCTATTGAAGAAGCAGTATCCGATGGCGCGGCTGCCTGAGCGCGACGGCTTTTCCGGACTGGTGCAGAGTAACCTGGCGGGTTACGAGGGGCAGTTGCGCGACGCCTTCCTGATGGTGCATCCGGTGAGCGGCGACAGCCCCCAATCGATACTCATGGAGGAGAATTACCGGGAGATGCTCCGGCTCAAGAAGAGGATCGCGGCACAGTTGTAAAACCTCGTGAACCGTGAATGGTGAATCGTGAATGGTGAATGGAAAAAACCGATAAAAAACGCGATTGGTGAATGGTGGTTTCACGATTTTAGATTCTACCATTCACCATTCACCTTTCACCATTCACGATTTTAGACGCATGGACAAAGGTGATCCCTTGCTGGGCCAGCTGCGGCATCATGGCCTTCAAGGCACGGATGGTCGCCGGATGCGGGTGGCAGATGGCGATGGCCGACCCGCTTTTCCTGGCGATGGCGGCCGCCTGCAGCAGCTGCTTCCCTATGGCCGCCTCGTCCTGCACGTTGTCCAGAAACACCTGCCGTGTCCCGCACCTAAGCCCCAACTCGCGCGCCGTGCGGTAGCCGACCGAGGCGGGCGAGGTCCTGCTGTCCACGAAGAATATCCCCTTCCCTTTCAGTACCCTGAGCACCACCTCCATCTTTTCGGCGCTCTCCGTGAAGCGCGACCCCATGTGGTTGTTGGCCCCGACCGCGTAGGGAACGAAGCCGAAGTAGCCGCTCACCCGCTTCTCGATCTCGTCGTCGTCCATGGAGAGCAGAAGCCCGATCTTCTCCATCGGCTGTTTCGGGTATCCCTGAGGTTCCATCGGCAGGTGGACCATCACCTCTGCGCCCGCGGCGTGCGCGGCCCCGGCCACCCCCTTGGCACGGGCAAGGCTCGGTATCACGGAAAAAGTGAGCGGAAGCTTTATGGAGAGGAGCGCCTGGAGCTCCTGCATGCTCGCCCCCATGTCGTCGATGATGATGGCGAGCGAGCCGGGGCCTGCGGCCCGCGGATGGACCGGGGCCTGCGGCTTGGCTGCGGGAAGCGAGACTGAGGAGATTTTTTGCTGCTGCGGGGCGGGTCGTGCCGGGAGCTTGAGGTGCGGGGCCGGAATCTCTCCGGTTACCACCGGTGGCGGCGGAACTGTCCTGCGGGTGCGCTCCAGGAGAAAAAAGGCGAGCGCGATGAGCACCACAACGAGCGCCAGTGCGAGCAGAGGCCGGCGTCCGCCCCCGGATGGTTTGTGTCTGTTGACAGCCTTACCTTTTCGTGCCAATTCGGATAGCCTCCTAAAAAAAGGGACTAGGGACTGGGGACTAGGGACTAGTAAAAGCAGACGCTTTTGCAGTTCCCTATATCGCCAAGTCCCTCGCCCTATAGTAAATCAGTAATTCTTTAGAACCCCTGGCAGTCCCCAGTCCCCAGTCCCTGCTCTTCCCCTGTTTCCAGCTTCAGGCCCTCGATCTGCTTTCCAAGGAGCGCCACCTCCGGGCCAGGGTTGCGGTTACTCTCGGGAGAGCCGTGACAGGGTGACGGAGTGCCCGATGGTCACCATGAGGAGGAAGAGGACACCGACCAGGATCAGCAGCGAGGGAGGGTAGAAGATGCCGAGGGGAAACCTTCAACGTGTAGTAGGCGGACTTCCTCGATAATGGAGGAGTTCCCCGAGAGCCTGCCGAGCATGTAGTCGGCACCGGGCAGCGCACAAACGCATTGCAACGGGGCAGCATGTTATATAAATATCGTTGTGGGCGCAATCAAAATTGGAGGAACGGTTTGCAGTTGTCTTCCAGCTCCTGATTCACAGTTCTTCCTTCTCGAAACCCTGCAGGGCGACTGCGGTCGTTACAGCCGCGTTCACTGCTGCGGCAACGTCGATCGCCTGAATCACGGAGTCGTGGGAAATGCCGCTCTCGAGCGCGCGGCGGATTCGCGCTCCGGTACACTGGACGCAGCCGCGGGTGAGCGAGACGGCGAGGCCGACCAGCTGTTTCTCGCGATCGGTCAGGTGGTCTGCAGCGTGCGCGTGGTCGACCAGCTTGCTGGCTGCAAAATCGTCATGGGTCGTTATCATTGCCAACACCTCCAGTTCGCTACCTTGCCGGCAATCACCAATACCATCCCATCCTTGTTACCTGCTCCTCCCACGTTGCTTGCGTTGATTCAGAGAGTGTCACCGTCCCATTCTCCCTGTCAGAAATACTATATGCTCCAGTGACCCGAGTCAACTGCATATCCCCATTCCGTTTTCACCCTGCGCCGTCCATGCGCTGATAGGAGCCGAATGGCAGGCCTGCCTGGTAAAATGCCACAGTGAGCGCTGTGAGAGCAAAGGATTCAAGCTGAAACATCTGTAGAACCTGTACGTCCTCCGGGGCGCGACGTTCGCGGCAGGAATGCCGCTCCTACCGGGCTATTTAAACTGCAGCTGAATGGTCTGGACCGCCTGCTTCAACTCGAAGGCTGCATCGGAAAAGCCGGGCGGCCCTACCGTGCCGCGGGCCCCGTTGGAGGCAGCGGTAGGCTCGATGGGCCAGCCGAGGAAACTGCGGTCAAGCTTGCCGTTGTTGTTCTCGTCCTGATAGGCCGCCGCCGCGTAGGTCCCGCGCTGAAGCCCGGTGAAATTAAGCTCCAGCTCGGGCCCCGTCACCGGCAAGACCCGGTGCGCGAAGGCCTTCTCGGGCCGGGTCGGAAACCCGGCAGGATCCTTCCAGAGCATGACCCGCACAACTCCGGCTGCGCGCAAGCCGGACAGCTTCACGATGAGCGTTTCGGCATCTGCCCGGGGAGAGTGCCAGAGCACCGCTGCGATCAAGGCTATACAGGCTGCGACATGGTGCATGGGAGAACCTCAAGTTATAGTCAGCGGGAGCTGTTTTTTTGTCACTATTCAGCAAACTTCAAGGCGAGGCAATTACAAACAATCAAAAGCCTCACCACAGAGGGCACAGAGGAACACAGAGGAAATCT
>DATCHY010000277.1:0-3422 GCA_036508065.1 Geomonas sp.
CTCCGTGCTGATCATAGCCTGCCCGTGCGCCCTGGGGCTGGCCACGCCGACTGCGATCATGGTCGGCACCGGCCGGGGTGCCCAAAGCGGCATCCTCATCAAGGGCGGAGAGGCGCTGGAAACCGCGCACAAGCTGACCACCATCGTCCTCGACAAGACCGGAACCATCACCCGCGGCGTGCCGTCGGTGACGGACATCGTCGCACACGGGGTGGATGAGAACACGCTGCTCCGCTTGGCAGCCTCGGCCGAAGTGGGCAGCGAGCATCCGCTCGGGGAGTCGATCGTGCGCTCGGCCGGGGAGCGTGGCCTGGCCCGGTCTCCCGTAACTGAATTCAACGCCATTGCGGGATACGGGATCGAAGCGGTGGTGGACGAGCGGAGGGTTGTGATCGGGACGGCGCTCCTTTTGCGCGAGCGCGGCCTGGAAGTCGACGAGGATGCTTCCCACCGGCTGGCCGACGCGGGGAAAACCCCGATCTTCGTCGCCCTGGACGGGGCTTTTGCCGGGATCATCGCCATTTCCGACCCCGTCAAGGAGGGGTCCCGGGCGGCCATCGAGCGACTGCATGCCCTGGGGTTGGAAGTGGTCATGCTCACCGGCGACAATTCCCGCACCGCAGAGGCAATCGCGCGCCAGGTCGGCGTCGATCGGGTTCTGGCGGAAGTGCTGCCGGAAGGGAAGAACGAGGAGATAAAAAAACTCCAGGCCCAGGGGAAGATCGTGGCCATGGTAGGCGACGGCATCAACGACGCCCCGGCCCTGGCCCAGGCCAACGTCGGCATTGCCATGGGGAGCGGGACCGACGTGGCCATGGAGGCCGCCGACATCACGCTGGTTCGTGGCGACCTGAACGGCGTGGTCTCCAGCATCGCCCTCTCCAGGGCAACCATCGCCAATATCAAGCAGAACCTGTTTTTTGCCTTCGTCTACAACATTCTCGGCATTCCGATCGCGGCAGGTGCGCTCTATCCGTTGACCGGCTGGCTGCTGAGTCCCGTCATCGCGTCCCTTGCCATGGCGCTTTCCTCGGTCAGCGTCGTGACCAATGCCCTGCGGCTGCGCGGCTTCAGCGTAGAAAGGAGTTGAGCAGATGGACATCACGCAAATCATCGTGACAATCGGCGGCGCAGCACTGATAGGGCTGACGCTCTGGTTTTTCTTCGGGAAAGGCCCGGAGACCCGAGCAAAAGGGGGCGCAAAGCTCTACGCCTGTCCGATGCACCCCTGGATCACCAGCAGCGATCCGGCGGCAGAATGCTCGATCTGCGGCATGAAGCTGGTGCGCAATGATGCTGCACAAAATAACGGGTAGCTGTAATAGAAAAATGGTGGTGCGACGAAGGGGTTAGGCGAAATTGCTTAGCCCCTTATTTTTTGGTCACCCGACGAAAGTGAAGGCGATAGCGGCAGTTAGCGTTTTAATCCATCGGGACTTGACAGGGACATGCGACGAAGTATAACATTCGATTAATTAGGAGGTTATAGTCTAAGCTGCCGACAAAGCCAAACCCGCCGCGAGACCCGCTCTCTGCGCTTTCCAAGGCCGGCTACCCTGAGATGGCATAAATCACAGCCAGTGTCGCTGAGAAAACGCGCGTACCAGTGGCACTCACAAATGCGTCCATGTTGAAACATATCCTCAACAATGGCGCAAACAAGGAGACCGCTATGAAGAACAAACCTTTCATACTTGCCTGCAGCATGATGGTGCTATCCCTCTTGGCGATTGCCATGTCTGGGTGCGGAGGTGGTGGCGGAAACAGTACCCCTGCCCCCACAGTCTCCGGGGTTGCCGCGACCGGAGCAGCTATGAGCGGACCTGTATTTCTGAAGGATGCCGCCAACAACCCGGAGATGAGCCACACCATTTTAGCTTCCGATAACGGATTCTTCTCCTTCGACGTCAGCGGCAAGACAGCTCCATTCATGCTCAGGGCTGGCTCGCTCTATTCCATGAGCGGCGGACCAGGTACAGCCAACATCAACCCGCTAACCAACCTGATGGTTGCGGATATGGGTGGTTTCAGCAACATGTCATCTCTGAACACCTTTTACCGGAACCCAAGCGGCACCACATTAAGTACCATGTTCGGCAATAGGAGTACTGCAAGGCTGCATATTCGGCAAAATATGGATCCACTGCTGAGAGCCTACCAGGTCGTGAACGCTGACCCGATGTCAGGTACGTTCATGATCGGTCAGGGGATGGACAGGATGTTCGATGACGTGAAAATGGCAATCGACGGCAGCGGCAACGTCACCATGGTGTACGTAACCGGTACCGGCAATCCCGTTTTTACCGGTCAGATGGGAAACATGGGAAATGGACACATGACTGGTGCTCCTGTCACGACTCCAGGCACCACCCCCGTGGTTAGCGGCATAACCATTACCCCTGGTGTCGCGAGATTACAGGTCAACGGGACCCAACAGTTTACGGCGAACATCGAGGTAACTTGGTCTGTGGTAAGCCAAAACGGGGGAAGCATCACACCATCCGTCGGAACTACTGGATCTTACACGGCTCCAGCTATCCAGGGAATGTATCTTGTAAAGGCTACCAGTGTCGCGGATCCGACTAAATCAGCAACGGCGACCGTTATGGTGGGAAGTAGTGGGATGAGGATGATGTAGGCGAATAGCTCAACGCAGGGGGCTTTATGATGAGCCATACAGACGGATGGATGGGCGGAGGGATTTGGATTTTAACGTTGATCGGCGCACTGGTTGTGGTCCTGCTGGTCGTAGCTATTAACAAGATGTCAAAGAAATAATCGTGCGTTCAGGGCCTGCACTCGGAACAGGCGGTTAAACAGGAGAGGAAACCCTATGCTGATCAAATTAGCCACTGACAAAACCGTGAGTGAAGCTGTGGCTGCCTTAGAGGTTGCCGTTCAGGCCAATCACTTTGGCGTCATGCAGGTTCACAACCTCAAAGAGACCATGGCGAAGAAGGGTGTGGAGTTCGCCCGGGAATGTCTGATCTTGGAGGTATGCCAGCCACAACAAGCGAAGAAGGTTCTTGACCAGGACATGAGCCTTTCCACCGCACTGCCATGCCGGATATCCGTTTATGAGGAGGGCGGTAAAACCGTTCTGGCTACTCTGAAGCCAACCACTCTTCTGGCAATGTTCAACGCGCCGCAATTGGAAGGTGTGGCGCAGGAAGTCGAGGACACCATTGTCAAAATCATGAAGGAGGCGGCGTCAGGCTGATTGGCTGGCACATACTGCCATAATTTGACAAAGGGTATTCACTGTTTACAATTGCCTCCGAGTGCATCCTTCAACGGAGGCGGGCGTCATGCTGAAAGGACTCCCCGTTTTGCACATCTCAGACAGACAGGAGAAACGATATGAAAAAAATATTACTTTCATTGTTGTTGACGGTAGTTTTCGCTCTGCCCGCCTTTTCACA
>DATCHY010000278.1:0-6563 GCA_036508065.1 Geomonas sp.
AGCTCGCCCGAGAGCGGCTGGAAGGCGAGCGCCTGGCACCGGGACTGGATGGTCTGGAGCACGGCGGAGCGCTCCGGCGCGATCAGGATCATGAGCGCATCGCCGGGCGGCTCCTCCAGCGTCTTCAGGAGCGCGTTCCCCGAATTGAGGTTCAGCTTGTCGGCGCCGTCGATGATGCACGCCTTCTTGGGCGCCTCGAAGGGGCGGTAGGAGAGCTCCTTCTGCAGTTCCCTCACCTGGTCGATCTTGATGAAGGCGCCGTCCGGCTCCAGGATGTGCAGGTCCGGATGCTGACCGCTCGCCACCTTGCGGCAGCTGGGACAGACGCCGCAGGCCTCGTCCTTGCCGCAGAAAACCGCCTGGACGAAGGCGAGGGCGCTCTTTCTCTTGCCGCACCCCTCGATGCCGGAGAAGAGGTAGGCGTGCGCCACCCGGTGCATGGCGATGGAGCGCCGCAGTACCGAGATGGCCCTCTCCTGGCCGATGATCTCCGAGAAGGGCATTAATAGCCTGCCCGGGGCGAGGCAAAGCCGGCCGGGTCCCGGACCGGAATCCTGGCGGCCAGCGCCGCGATGACGAGCCTTTCCGTCTCCGCCACGCTTCCTGAGCCGTCGATGACGACGAAACGCCCGGGGGAGGCGGCCGCGAGCCCCAGATAGCCGGCGCGCACCCGCTCGTGGAAGCGAACGCTTTCCAGCTCGAAACGCTCCTCGCGGGCGCCGCTGCCGGCCTCGATACGGGCCAGGGCACGGGAGAGGCCGATCTCCACGGGGCAGTCGATCAGCAGGGTCAGCTTCGGCTCGATCCCGCCGGTGGCAAGCCGGTTCAGTTCGGCGATGGTCGCAAGATCGAGCCCCCTGCCATGTCCCTGGTAGGCGATGGTCGCGTCCGTGAAGCGGTCGCAGAGAACAATCTCGCCGCGCGTCAGCGCCGGGACGATCACCTCCTGGACGTGCTGGGCGCGTGCCGCAGCATACAGCAGGAGTTCGGACAGGGGGGTGATGGCGCTATTGCCCGCATCGAGCAGGATGGCGCGCATCTGGTCCGCGATCGGGCAGCCGCCCGGTTCCCTGGTCGAGGTCACCTTTTCGCCTGCCGCCTGCAGGCGCTCCTTCAGGAGCCTCAACTGGGTGGTCTTGCCGCAACCCTCGACACCTTCGAATGTAATGAAAAAGCCCATGGCTGTGTTCTCACGATCTCTATAAAATCATAGAATTATAGGTGAGGGGGGACGATTATGCAAGAGTTAAATGGCCACAAACCCGCATGGGCATTGCCATTTGTTGTTGCCACCGATTGTATGCCTTGGCGGATCTACGTGCGGCTTCAAAGTGAATGAAAGCAAAAGAGACGCATGCAATGCGTCTCTACCCAGGGGCCAACCTCTTGAGGCTTCCGGGGGTAGAGACGCATTGCATGCGTCTCAGCACTGTTGCAATCTGCCAGGTGTGTCGGAGTTGAACTCGGTATTGACGGGCTGAGCGCCGGTTAACCCCTGAATGGTGCAAGTTCGCACTTGAGCTGCTCCGTAAGCGCAGAAATAGCCTCTATCCGGGCGGCTATCTGCTTCGCTACGTCAGCATTGGCTTCAATGAGTTTTCCCGCCTCATTGATGAAACCCTGGACCTCTTCGGCCGCCTTCAATTGCTGAAGGGATTCCACCTTGAAATTCTTCGCCTTTTCGCTATCATCCATAACACTCATCAGGTAGAGTTTGTTGCCTCTGGCCTGGTCCTGGGAAGCTGAGGCAATCTTTTTGGCAAGGTCCTTCATCTGTTCCAGAGCCCGGATAATATGCACCGTACCGCGCTCCTGCTCCTGGACGGCACTGGTGATCTTCTTGGCCCGCTCCAGGTTGTTCTCAACTTCCTTGGTAATGAGACGGGATCCCGCCGCCTGTTCCTCTGTGGCGGTGGCGATCTTTTTGACCATGTCGCAGGCCTCGGTAGCGCTCTCCTCGATCTTGACCAGGGCGTCGGCGGTCAGCGCCGAGATCTCGACCCCTTCCTTGACCCGGACCGTGCCTTGGCGGACACTTCGCTGCACGTTGCCGGTCTCCTTTTGGATGTCCCTGACCAGCAGATCTATCTCTGTGGCTGAGTTGGCCGTGCGCAGTGCAAGGGATTTAACCTCTCCGGCGACCACGGAAAAGGCCTTGCCACGCTCGCCCGCCTGGGCTGCAATTATGAACGCGTTGAGTGAGAGGAGGTTCGTCTGCTGGACGACGTCCTGGATGACCACGAGGATCTCGCCGACCCGCGCCGACTTGGCAGCCAAGCGGTCTATGCCGTCGGAAGATTCGTTGTTGGCCCGTTCGATCTCCGTCATGGCTTTGTGGGTGGCCTCCATGGAACGCATCCCCTCCTGGGCCTTCAGCCTGACGTTCTCCGAACATTCGCTGGAGCGGAGCGCGTTATCGCGGACATTGCCGATTGCGGCTGAAATCTGCATGATTGAGGAAGAGGTCTGTTCCGTGGAGTGGGTCAGCCCTTCGATGTTCCCGCTGGTTTCATGGATGGACATAGCCATCTCTGCAATGGAGCTGGATGTCTCACTGACTGCGGAGGAATACTCTCTGATATTTTCAGCGATGGCGTCGGTCGCCGCACTCATCTGCGCGGCGATGCTCGCCCGATTGTCTGTCCTCGTGGCGAGGTCCTCGGTGTCTACCAGCATTTTTTGAAAGGACCGATGCATTCCTTCTGCTGCGTCTTGAGTCCTGCGGACTTCTTTTACCTGCTTTTCGTTCCCCTTCTCCAGGTGACGGGATGTGGTGGAAAGTTCCTGGTAGAAAGGAACGATGTCGATAATCAACGCAGAAACGTTTTCCACCATGGCAAGGACCGTACTCATCAGCGTGTCGTAGCCATCGAGGAGCATCTGAAGCTCATCCCCGCTCTTCTCCTGGTCTTCTCCCCCCTTGCTTGCGACAATCTTGCTCAAGGTTTCCCACTGGGTTTCCAGGTAGATGCGCATGACCTGCTTGATGATGTAATAGCAAAAGGTTCCCACCAGAAAGCCTGCCGTGAGGCAGCCCAGTACATAGAGCGGCGAGAACGCCTTGTTCCCGAAAAAAAAGTAGGAATAAAAGGGGAAAACAGCCCCCATGATGAGCCCGAACGAAATCATGAAATAATAGGTGCTTTTGAGTGATGAAAGGTACTTCTTCAACATAATTGCGGCTCCATTTCAGTGGATCGGACGATATTGCCCCGCTAGGCGGAATCGAAAAGCCATCATAACATCACAAATTGAACCGGAGCCAGGTTTTTTTAACACGATGTTACCAGACTGCTTGCCTCCGGTCAGATGCGGCCACCCACAGTCAATCGGTACGATTCCGGGGCGCGGACAGCGTAGCAATTCCGGCGCCAACCGATGGCTGACCCCCCAAGTTGCCGTTATCAGGTCCATTAGCCCGGCAACTCTGGGGGCTGGTCATCGGTCTGGTGCGGGAAAACTCCCAGCGGCCGGCGTCAGGTGGTCCGGAATAGGTCAAGTGACCCTAAGGTGGATGCAGATGCAACGGTAATCATTCCGTATGATCAGGACGGAACGCCGCTGCCCCCTTTTAACCCGCAGGGGCGACCCGGTGGGTCGCCCTGCCTTTGACATGAGTATTGCCATGCGGGGGCCGTTTGGCTATAGTGGGGCAAATTCGCGCACGGGAAGATTATCATGGAAAAAAGAGACGACGACAGGCTGGAACGGATCGAGCAGGCGCTGGGTTACCGGTTCCGGGACAGGGCCCTTCTCGAGGAGGCGCTCACGCACCGCACCTTCGTCAACGAGGCGGGGGGCGGCAAGGACAACCAGCGCCTGGAATTCTTCGGGGACGCGGTGCTCGACTTCCTGCTCTCGGACCTGCTCCTGGTGCAGTTCCCCACGAGCCGCGAGGGCGAGCTGACGCGGATCCGCGCGGCACTGGTGGACGAGGGGAGCCTGGCGAGCATCGCCATCGGCATCGACCTCGGCTCCTCCCTGCGCCTTGGGCGCGGCGAGGAAAAGGGGGGCGGCAGGGAGAAGCGCTCTCTTCTGGCCGACGCCTTCGAGGCGCTCCTGGCGGCGCTCTACCTGGACGGCGGCATCGAGGAGGCCAGGCGCGTGGTGCACCGGCATTTCGCGCCGCTGCTCGTTTCGGGCGACGGGCTTGCCGGGCGGGACTTCAAGACCAACCTGCAGGAGCGCGCCCGGCTTGAGCGCGGCGAACTCCCCCGCTACCAGCTGAAGCAGGTGAGCGGCCCCGACCACGACAGGCGCTTCACCGTGGAGATCTACCTCGGGAACGAACTGATGGGGGAGGGGGAGGGGCGCAGCAAAAAGGAGGCGGAGCAGGCAGCCGCCAAGGCGGCATCGGAGCGTCTCAAGGGGGAAATTTGAGGCCTGTCGTGGTCCCCTTCTTCATCTCGCACCTGGGCTGCCCGCAGCGCTGCGTCTTCTGCGACCAGGAGAAGATCGCCGGAGCCCGCGGGGCGCTGCCGGGGGCTCCGGAGATGCTGGCAAGGATCGCGCAGTACCGCGAAAGCGCGCCCGGTCGGGAGCTGGAGGTCGCCTTCTACGGCGGCACCTTCACCGCGCTGCCGCGTGCCGACCAGCACTCCCTGCTCGCGGCGCTGCAGCCGCTGCTCGCCTCCGGATACCTGGCGGCAGTCAGGCTCTCCACCAGGCCTGACGCGGTCGACTCCGAGACCGCCTTCTTTCTCAAGGCTTTCGGGGTGGGGACGGTCGAGCTCGGGGTGCAGTCGATGGACGACGAGGTGCTGAGGCTCTCGGGCCGGGGGCACACCGCGCGGGATGCCGAACTGGCGGTCCGCGCGCTGCAGGGGGCGGGACTTTGCGTCGGGGTGCAGCTCATGCCGGGGCTTCCGGGGGACTCCGACGAGCGCTCACTTTACTCGCTGGAGCGGGTCCTCCTGCTCAAGCCGTCATTTCTGCGGATCTACCCGACCCTCGTCCTCAGCGGCACCGAGCTTGCCTCCCTCTACCGGGCCGGAAGCTACCTCCCGCAATCGCTGGACGATGCGGTAACCCTCTGCAAGCGGATGCTGCTCGCCGCCAGGCGCGCCGGTGTCCCGGTGATACGCCTCGGTCTGCAGGCAACCAGCGAGCTGGAGGCTCCGGGGGTGCTGCTCGCGGGTCCCTACCACCCCGCCTTCGGGCAGCTGGTCGAGTCTGAGCTTTTCTACGATCTCATGTGCGACCTGGTGTCCGGGCTTCCCCGGGACAGCCGCGTCAGCTTCCTCGCCCCCGCGGGGCGGACCTCCGACCTGGTGGGGCAGAAAAGGCGCAACCTGACCAGGCTTGCCGAGCGCTTTGCCATCTCGGTCACCAAAGTCAGGGAAGATGCCGCGCTTGGCAGGAGCGGGGTCACCCTCCAGTGGAGCGGCGGGAAGCGCTCGGGGGATCTGGGGGATCTATAGACCGGAACGAATTTGGCCGGCGGTGCATACTTTGGCTTGGCCTTTGCCAAGCCAGGCGGTTCGGCTGCCGGAGTGAGAGCCTGGAAAGAATCCTTTCCTTCCCGCACTTTTTCCCGTATATTTAGACGTTTTGTACCAGCTGCAGAGATTCAGGAGGCGTGTCATGTCAGAAAAGAAATTCCGTTCCGGTTTTGTCTCCATCGTCGGTCGCCCTAATGTCGGGAAGTCGACCCTTTTGAACAAGATCCTCGGGGAAAAGATCGTCATCACCTCGGACAAGCCGCAAACCACCAGGAACCGGATCAAGGGGATTCACAACGTTCCGGGAGGGCAGATCGTCTTCATCGACACCCCCGGCATTCACCGGGCCAAGTCGCGCCTGAACAAGTTCATGGTGGAGGAGGCGCTCTCCGCGGTGCAGGGGGTAGACCTGATCCTGTTCCTGGTGGACGGTGCCGCCGACCCCGCCAAGGAGGCCGGCATGATCCGGGAGGTGCTCTCCGGCGTCGGCTCGCCCGTTATCCTGGTCCTGAACAAGATCGACCTGGTCCCGAAGGGTGAGCTCCTGGAGCGGATGTTGTGCTACGGGGAGACCTACCCGTTCAAGGAAATCATCCCGGTCTCCGCCTTCACCGGGGACGGCGTGGATCAGCTGGTGCAGCTCGTGCACGGCATGCTTCCGGAAGGTCCCTGTTATTTCCCGGATGATATCCTGACCGACCTGCCGGAGCGCTTCATCGTCGCGGAGATTGTCAGGGAGAAGATCTTCCGGCTGACCCACGACGAGGTCCCCTATTCGGTGGCGGTCGTGGTGGAGAGCTTCAAGGAGCGGGAAGACGGTCTGGTGTCGATCTCGGCGACCATCAACGTTGAGCGGGACTCCCAGAAGGGGATCGTGATCGGTAAGAAGGGCGAGATGCTGAAGCGGATCGGCACCCAGGCGCGCCACGAGATAGAGCGGCTCCTGGACACCAAGGTTTTCCTGGAGCTGTTCGTGCGCGTGAGCGGCGAGTGGAGCGACAACAGCCGCCTGCTGAAGGAGTTCGGCTACCACTAGCGGTTGCCGGGTCTGCCTGTTCGGCAGCAGAGTCTGGGTGATCAGCAAACTGCTGAATCTTCCGCTAATAAAGAAAGGGCGACCCG
>DATCHY010000279.1:0-6095 GCA_036508065.1 Geomonas sp.
GGCGACGCATTTCCCGCCCCGCCTTTTCGACTCCTGCATGGCGGCGAGGGTGTCCGCCGTCTCACCGGACTGGGAGATCAGGATGACCAGGGTCTTGGCGTCTACCACCGGATTGCGGTAGCGGAATTCGGAGGCGATATCCACCTCCACCGGGACGCGGCAGTGCTCCTCGATCAGGAATTTGCCGACCAGCGCCGCATGCCAGGAGGTGCCACAGGCGATGATGCAGACCCTCTCCACGCCCTGGAGCTCGGCATCGGTCATGGCGAGGTCTTCCAGGTAGACGTCCCCCTCCTCCTCCCTCAGCCTGCCGGCGATGGTGTCCCGGACGGCCCGCGGCTGCTCGAAGATCTCCTTCAGCATGAAGTGCCGGTAGCCTCCCTTCTCCGCCATGTGCGGCGACCAGTCGATGTGGCGCGGCGTCTTTTGCAACGGCTCGCCGGCGATCGAGCTGAAGGAGACCGCGCCCCCCTTGAAGACGGCGACATCCCCGTCCTCCAGGAAGATCATGGAACGGGTATGGGACAGGATCGCGGGGATGTCGGAGGCGATGAAGAATTCCCCGGTGCCAAGGCCGACCACCATCGGGGCGCCCAGCTTGGCGGCGATCAGGACATCCGGCTCCTGCTCGCAGAGAATGCACAGTGCATAGGCCCCCTTGATCATGGAGAGCGCCTCCCGGACCGCACCCTCGAAACTGCCGTTCACCTTGCGCCGCTCCTCGACCAGGTGGGAGATCACCTCGGTGTCGGTTTCGCTCTTGAAGGTGTGCCCCGCCGCCTTCAGCTCGTCACGCAGCTGCAGGTAGTTCTCGATGATGCCGTTGTGCACCACTATGACGCTTCCGGCCTGGTGGGGATGGGCGTTGATCTCCGAGGGTCTGCCGTGGGTGGCCCAGCGGGTATGGCCGATCCCTACGGTGCCGCTGATCGGCTCGGCCTGCAGCAGGCGCTCCAGATTCACGAGCTTTCCTTCGCTGCGCCTGATGGCGGCCTTGCCATTGTTTAGGGTACAGATCCCGGCGGAGTCGTAACCGCGGTACTCAAGTTTCCTCAGCCCCTCGATGATGATGGAAGTGGCATCCTGCCCCCCCGTATATCCCACAATACCGCACATGATTGACTCCGTTAAATGATGTCCTTGTTTCTACGTTCTACGTTCTACGTTCTACGTTCTACGTTCTACGTTCTACGTTCTACGTTCGAGTTCTAGGTATGACCGCTCTGTATCTAGGTTTTTAAACGTAGAACGTTGAACGTAGAACTGATTTTATCGTTGAACGGGGTCCTATTTTTTCCTCAGTTTCCACCCTTCCTTGTTCACCTGCGGCGCGCGCGCGATGGCGAGGGAGTCGGCGGGGATGTCCTTGGTCACGGTGGTCCCCGCGGCTATCAGGGAATTTCTCCCGACCGTGACCGGCGCCACCAACTGCACGTCGCTTCCCACGAACACCTCGTCCTCGATGACGGTCTGGTGTTTCTTGACGCCATCGTAGTTGCAGGTGATGGTGCCGCAGCCGATGTTCACATTCTTGCCGATGGTCGCGTCACCCAGATAGGTGAGATGTGACGCCTTGGACCCCTGCCCCATGAACACCTTCTTGGTCTCGACGAAGTTTCCAATCTTCACCTGTGCCGACAGCTCGGTACCGGGCCGCAGATGCGCCATCGGCCCGATGGCGACCTCCTCGTGCACGAGCGCCTGTTCCACGACGCTCCCCGCCTTGACGGCGACGTCGTCGGCGATGGTGCTGGAGCGGATCAGCGCGCCCTGCCCGATCTCGCAGCGCTCGCCGATGACGGTCTCGCCGAGGATCGTCACGCCGGGCTGGATCACGCTGTCCCGGCCGATGCGCACCCCGCGGTCGATGTAGACTGCCTGCGGGTCGATCATGGTGACGCCGGAGAGCATCAGCTCGCGGTTGATCCGGCCGCGCAGCACCCGTCCCGTTTCGGCGAGCTGCACCCGGTCGTTCACCCCGGTGACCTCCTCGGGGTCCGCAACGTGAAAGCTTGCGCAGGTAAGTCCCTGCGAGGCGGCGAGCCGCACCACGTCGGTCAGATAGTACTCTCCCTGTGCGTTGTCGTTGGTGAGGCCCGACACCGCCTGCTCAAGAAAGGCCCGGTCGGCACAGTAAACGCCGGCATTTACCTCCCGGATCAGGCGCTCTCCGGGGGAGGCGTCCTTTTCCTCGGTGATCCCCGCGACGCTGCCATCCGCGGCCTTGATGATCCTGCCGTAACCGAAAGGCTCTCCAAGGGTCGCGGTCATGACGGTGACCGCGGCGCCCCTTGCTTCATGGGCCTGCAGCATGCCGCGCAGGGTCCCGGCGCTCAGAAGCGGGGTGTCCCCGCACAGGATGAGAACGGTGCGCGACGCGCCGGGGAGCGCGGGCATGGCACAGCGCACGGCATGGCCGGTCCCGAGTTGTTCGGTCTGCACCGCAAAGGAGATCTCGCCCCTGTCGGCAAAGTAACCGCGCACCTTTTCCTCCTGATGCCCGACCACCAGCACGCATCCGGCGACTCCCGCTTCCAGGGCGGCGGCAACCGGCCAGGCGATCATCGGCACACCAGCCAGCGGATGCATAACCTTGACCAAATCGGACTTCATCCTGGTACCCATGCCGGCTGCCAGCACGACTGCAGATATCATCGCCATCTCGCACTCTCCTTGCGCAACAACAGTAAAATGCTTATATCTAACAAGAATAGCGGAACTCGTCAAGCTGTTTAACTCGCCATGCCCACCGGCAGCCACATCTTTTTTACCATTTACACGGCATCAACTTCCCGTTATAGTCGGTTTGGAGGATGCATGGGGTTCCCCGAGGACATAGCGCGTCTGGAACGTGACCTGAACGAACTGATCATCAAGTATGAGCAGTACTTCGTCGGCATCGAGAAGAGGGAGCCGCTGCAACTCCTTGAGGAGGTGGAGCGTTGCGCCAGGCGCTACCAGAACGTGAGCATCACGAACACGATGCAGAAGTTCAAGTACAACTCCCTGGTCGGGACCCTCTCGGTGCACCGGCAAAAGTGGAGCCGCATCAACCGCCTGATCGAGGAGGGGAAGTACAGCCGGGACCGCTTCAAGATGTCGCTTCGGCACGGAGAAATAACGGCACACCCAGCACCGCCTGCCGGCGGAATCCCGAAAAATCCAGTGGAACGGATCTACCAAGAATATCGCGCCGCGCTTGAGGCCTGCAACCTGCCGGTCGGCACCCTCTCCAAAGAGAAAATCGCTTCCGCCATAGAACGGCAGAAGCCCGCCATTCTGGCAAAGTACCGCTGCAGCGACGTCGAGTTTGCCGTAGTTATCGAGGGGGGCAAGCCCCGCCTGAAGGCCCGCCCAAAGAACCCATGAGAATATCCCTGATAGCCATTCACCCCCACCGCTCAGCGCAGGCGGTGCCGCTTGCCTGCGCCTTCCTGAAGGAGGCGCTGCTGGCAGACAAGCAACTCTCGAAGAGCCTGCGGGTCGAGATCAGCGAGTTCTACCTGGACGACCCTCCCGCGGCCTGCGCCGAGGCGATCCTGAAGCTGCAGCCAGACCTGGTCGCCTTCTCCGTCTACGTCTGGAGCCGCGATCACGCCCTTGCCGTCGCCGCGCTCCTGCGCCAGAACTCCCCCTCCCTGGTTCTTTGCGCCGGCGGCGCCGAGCCCACGGCCAACCCGGCCGGCCTCCTCGAGGCGCGGATCTTCGACTTCCTGATCAGGGGCGAGGGTGAGCGCCCCCTGGTGCAGACGATCCAGGCTCTGGCGCAGGGATCTTTGCCCGCCGGCGTGCCGGGGGTCGTGCTGCCAGGTGAGGCGACCGGACCGCTTCCCGAGCCGGCCGACATCGACACCATCCCCTCGCCCTACCTCTCGGGCCTGCTCGATCCTGCTATCCCCGGAGGCGCGCTCTGGCAGCTGTCGCGCGGCTGCGACTTCGCCTGCGCCTTCTGCTTCGACCACAAGGGGAGCGGGGGGGTGCGCCGCTTCACCCTTGCCAGGATCGAGGAGGAACTGCGCCTATTCGCCAGGCTCCGCGTGCCGCAGGTATTCGTGCTCGATTCCACCTTCAACAAGGTTCCCTCGCGCGCCAAGGAGATCCTCCGGCTGATCCGGAAGCTCGCCCCGCAGGTGCACTTCCACTTCGAGGTGCGCAGCGAATTCATCGATGCCGAAATGGCGCAGCTCTTTGCCTCCATCACCTGTTCCCTGCAGATCGGCCTGCAAAGCTCGGACCCCGAGGTGCTGCGCGCCGTGGGGAGGGGGTTCGACCGCGACGACTTCGCCTTCCGGGTGTCACTTCTGAACCAGAGCGGCGCAATTTTCGGCTTCGACCTGATCTACGGCCTTCCCGGCGACAGCGGCGCCCTGTTCCGCGCCTCGCTCGATTTCGCCCTTTCACTCTACCCGAACCATCTCGACATCTTCCCGCTGGCGGTGCTCCCCGGCACCAGGCTTTTCGGGAAGGCCTCCGCCCTGGGCCTGAACCACCTCGACGCCCCGCCCTACACGCTGATCTCCACCCCGAGCTTTCCGGCGCAGGACCTCGAGGAGGCACGCCTTCTGGCAGCCGCCTGCGACATCTTCTACAGCCGCGGCAAGGCGGTGGCCTGGTTCAACGCGGCCGTCGCCGCCCTCAAACTCTCCCCTTCGGCCTTTCTGGCTGCCTTTTCCCGCTTCCTCGGGACCAGGGGAGCCGGGGGCGAGCAGGAGATCGCGGAGGAGGATGTCTGGGGTCTGCAGCGGGAGTTCCTCTGCGAGATCTTCCGGGACAGGAAAAAGGCCAGGCTCCTGCCGCTTGCCCTCGATCTCGCCGATTACCATCACCACTACGCCACCGCACTCCTGGCGCCCCCTGCTGTGCCGCCGACCGAAAGGGAACTGAAAAAGATCGACCTGCTGCGCCGTCCACTCTCGCTCGCGCCGTCAGCGACCCTGGCACGGTTCAATTACGAGATTCTGGACCTCCTGGAAGCGGGCGATATTGAGCTCGCCGCCTTTGCCTCCTGCTTCAAACCTGCCGAATCGTACGCCATCATCTACCCCGCCGCTGGCGAGGTCTGCACCGAATCCGTCTCGGAACCCTACTTCCAGCTGCTCGCTGCACTTGACGGCAAGAGCCCCGCAAAAACGCTCTGCACGCGCGTCTCCCTTCCCAGCGCCGAGGCGCTCGATTTTCTCGAATTCGCCGCATCGGAAGGGATCGTCACCTTTTCCTAGCGTCGCCCCCCCGGTGCACCGTGCCAAAGGCCAGGCGGCCTGGAAGCGGGCGTATGCGCTGAAAACCGGGCGAACCCAAGGTTCGCCGCTACCTTTACCTCGGTCCTCGGGATATTTTCCAAAATCCAGATATGCCATCGGATACCCGTAAAGGGGATCCCTTTCTAAAACCGCCGATCCTCTGGAGGCGCCCCTTGCGGGTGCCCTATCGACTCCGCGGCCCTGCCGCACTCCGCTTATTGCCTGCGTTTCATAAAGATCGTCCTATCCAAGCATTTCTTGCATAGCTTGGGTGCCTTTCAAAATCCGATTTTGCTTCGCTTAATTAAGGCATTCCACTACTCCGTGTTTTGACCATCACAACCCCCCATAATTACGTCATTTGGCAGGGAATAGGTGTATAGCAATCGTATACACTTGGTGCTTTTTCTATTGATTTATATGACGTTGCGTTATACATTGAGCGCCGTTCCGGGCGCCTTTACCTGAATACGGCGTCGCAAAAGGATGTTTTTTTAATTACAGGAGATTACCAATGGACCTTGTCTTCACACGCCTCATCCCGCTGCTGCTGCTGCTCCTTGCTCTCGCGCAACCCGCGGCCGCCACCCAGGGCCTCGCCATCGACCCGGCAACCTGCCTCGGCTGCCACGGTGACAAGATCTCCGCAACCCTGATGGCGAATTCGGTGCACGGCAAAAACGGCTGCACCAGCTGCCATATCGAGATCACCGAACTCGCCAAGCACATGAAGGGCGAAGTGAAGGTCGGCAAGGTGCAGTGCATCCGCTGCCACAAGAAAGAGGCCGCAGAACACGCGGGCAGCATACATACCGAAAAAGGCGTCAAATGCGCCAACTGCCACACCGACATACA
>DATCHY010000280.1:0-10558 GCA_036508065.1 Geomonas sp.
CACAGAGGAAATCTAAGACACAAGGCTAAGTCTTTTTGTTTAAAGCATGAATCAGGTTTTGCCTTTCCTCTGTGTACCTCGGTTCACCCTCTGTGTACCTCTGTGGTGAGGCTCTATGCTTTGATCCGCTCCGCGACTATCTCGGCCAAATCCCTGACCCTGATTTCACCCTCTACCCCGCCGGTCTTGATGCCGTCCTCGAACATGGTGAGACAGAAGGGACAGTTGGAGATCAGGAGCGGCGCGCCGGTTTCCTTGGCCATGTGTACCCGGGCGACGTTGATACGGCTGCCGATTTTCTCCTCGGCGAGGATCCGGCCGCCGCCGGCGCCGCAACAGAAGCTTTCCAGCCCGCTCCTGGACATCTCGGCGATCTCCCCCCCGGCCTTTTTGAGGATGCTGCGCGGCTGATCGATGATGTCCATGTAGCGTCCCAGGTAGCAGGAATCGTGGTAGGTGAATTCGAACGGCTCCGGCTTGAGCTTCAGCCTGCCGCTCTCCATGAGGGTGCTGATGTAGGTGGTGTAATGCTCCACCGGGACGTCCAGACCAAGCTCTTTGTAATCCCTGGCCAGGGTGTTGAAGCAGTGCGGACAGGTGGTGACGATCTTCTTGACCCCGTAGGCCTTGATCAGCTCGATGTTCTCGGCTGCCGTCATCTGGTAGAGATATTCATTGCCGAGTTTGCGGGCCGGCTCGCCGCAGCACTTCTCCTCTTTGCCGAGAATGCCGACCCTGGTTCCGGCAGCGGAGCAGATCTTTACGAAATTCTTGGCGATTTCCTGGTTCCTCTTGTCGAATGAGGCATAGCAGCCGACAAAGTAGAGGACGTCAACTTCCGCACCGCTCTCCATGGTCGTGACGTCGAGTCCT
This sequence comes from Geomonas sp., assembly GCA_036508065.1. Lineage (GTDB taxonomy): Bacteria > Desulfobacterota > Desulfuromonadia > Geobacterales > Geobacteraceae > Geomonas. The sequence goes on from DATCHY010000280.1 coordinate 874, forward strand.
TGGGCCCAGTCGCCGCGCCCAGCGTAGGCGAGTCCGAAGGGGTTGCCGTTCACCTCGACGTTGCCGACGGCGGTACGGACCTCGTCGCCCGGGAAAGCACCTTCCATCAGGGACAGATTCCTTCTCATCTCCACGATCTTGTTGACGTGCTCGACGTTGGCCGGGCAGATCTCCTGGCAGGCTCGGCAGGTCGTGCAGGACCAGAGCACGTCTTCGCTTACGGACTGGCAGAGACTCGCTTCAGGGGTCGCTCGCGCAATCTCTCCGATCTGCTGGACCAGCTTCATGGGGGAGAGAGGCTTTTCGGTGGCGTAGGCCGGGCAGCGGTCCTGGCAGCGCTGGCAGGAGGTGCAGGCGTCGGCGTCGAAGATATCCTTCCAGCTCAGGTCCTTTACGGTAGCGGCACCGAACTGTTCAACGGTTTCGTCTTCCAGATTGATCGCGGCCAGGGCACCCTTGGGGCCGAGGTCGGCCAGGAGGTAGTTGGCCGAGGTGGTGAAGATGTGCCGCAGCTTGGTAAAGGGGATGGCGGCGATGAATCCCATGGCGAGGAAAAAGTGCACCCACCAGAGGGTCTTGTGAGCCTGCGAGAGCCCTGCCGGGCTCATCCCGACAAACAGTTGACCAAGCAGCTGCCCGCCGGGCGAGAAGCGGGCCAGGCCAGGATTGACCCCGATTTCGGTAGCTGCCATGCGGACCCCTTCCGCCAGGAAACCGGTCAGGATGATGGCGAACAGCAGACCATGCACAACGTAGTCGTCGCGGATCGTTGGCACCCCTTGCGGCTTGACGAAGAAGCGGCGCACCAGCAGGCCGCCAAGCATGAGCAGGGCAAGGATCCCGGCCAGGTCCAGTGCCAGGGAGAAGAGCTTGTAGAAGGCCCCTTTCAGGAAGGTGACGCCGAAAAGCGGGGCGCTGATGTCGGCCTGCGCCATGATGAGGAGGGTGCCGATGTACAGCAGGCCAAAGCTCCAGAAAAACAGGGCGTGCAGCGCGCCGGGATCGAGCACCCGCAGCACCTTGCTCTGGGCCAGCATCCCCTTCACCAACAGCAGGATCCTTTCGGGGAGCCGATCCAGCCGGCTGAGAGCCTTGCCCTGCCGGTAAACCGGCAGCCGCATCCAGAAACCCCAGGCGCAGATCCCCATGGCCAGCAAGGCGAAAAAGTACATCCCCCACACCACGCCGTGGCCAACGTTCCAATAGATTTCCCGCGTAGCTTCCATAGAATCGCCCCTTGATCTTTTAGTCGTGGTTTCCTTTTAATGCTTCTTGACGTTCGTGTCAAGTATAAAAATACAACATTATTCTACTCGATGGATATTCTCGGGATCCGCCGGTGACCTTCAGCCCTCTGATCCCCCTGCCAGGACGGGACGGTGGAGTTGCAAGACAGCGGTTTACGCTTCAGCCCCTCCCCGCATCAGTGTCCCTTTGGAAAGGATGCGAATCAAGCTTTACAAATGTCTTGACAAGCATCTGAGCATATTTTATAGATATTGATACTTAACACAGGGGTAAAGTATGAGACTGAGCAATGAAGACCACATGCAGATCAGCGATCTGGCGGAGAAACTGGGGATCACGACACGCACCATCCGGCTGTACGAGAAGATGGAGCTGGTCGAGCCACCCCGGAGGACTGACGGGCGGGTGAGGTACTATGAGAAGGCCGACGTCAAGCGCTTCAAGTTCGTACTGAAGTTGAAGGAGCTTGGCCTTTCTTTGGAAGAGATGAAGGATCTGGCGGAGACCTACAACCGTGAGCAGAAAGTCCCGGAAAAGATCATGCCTCGCCTGATCGAAATGCTCGATACGCATCTAAAGAACATCAAAGAGAAGGTTACAACGCTGCAGTCCCTTGATAAAGACATTACGGCCTATCGGCAAAGGATCGTCGATGAGTATAATCTGATTACCCACCAGCCGCCAAGTCATGAGGCAAGCGCAAATGCAGGCAATAAAACCGGCTCAGACGGAGCAACTGAACACCCCAAAACCGCCCCGCGGAAGGCGGCGACACGGAAGGCCTGACACCCTGTAAAAACTCCCCAAAAGCTCCCCTTGACGGTAGGGGATCTTTTGGGGAGATGGCGAGTACTTCATCCGCAGCAATAATCAGCTGACACCGTAGGAAACCAGCCAATCCTTCGCCGCTTCCACCTCAGCATGGGCAAACAGCTTCAGGTTATCCCTGCCGGTCAATTTGGTGGTAGCCCAAAAGATCAGTTTTCTCCACCCCTCCACGCCGATAACCGCCCCGGCCAGCACATACGGCTTGTTGTGCGCGGCCAACTCGGTCGAAAGCTCTTTGAAGGCGTCGTCATACTTCACGTCCGCCACGTTCACCAGCGTGAGCACCGATTTTACCGGCATCCTGGTTATGAGCCCCTTCACATACTCACAGACCTGCCGCGCGTCATCTATATTCAGTCCTGAAAAATCGAAATACAGCAGCATCCGGTTTTTATGCCTGATAAATTTTGCCAGGTTCATCACTTCGCTTGTTTTCATGGGATAGCTCCTTTCCTCAGACTTCCTGTCATTCGGTTATTCAGACATCTCGCGGGCATACGCCTTTGTCGCCAATGTCCGCTGATAGCGCCCGTCACCCGCCTGCGCCTTGCGCACCATCCGCAGGGAGCAGGCCATTCCAAGCGGGAACCAGGGGAATCTGCGTCACGCTTTGCGTCCCTTACCCGGGAGGAGACTCCGGAGTTTCTTTTTGACGCCGCTCACCAGATAGGGGGTCAGCCTCCCCTTCTCTTTCAGGATGCTGCGATAGAGGTCGTTGCGCTTCAAAGGCGGAAGCGGCCGCTTGCCGACGGGGACCATGCTAAGCGCCATCTTCGGGCAGACGGAGACGCAGGCGCCGCACCCCAGGCAAAGGTGATCTTTGACTGCGGCATAGCGCGCCCCACGGTCCTGGAACGACACCCCCACCGGCGCTCCGATTGCCTTCACATTGCATGCCTTGAAACAGGCGCCGCAGTAGTCGCACAGCGCTGGATCAATCAAGGCGGTAAATCCGGTCTTGCCGATCCCCTTATGAAACCCCTGCTGGACACCGGCCATCAGTTCGCAGCAACAGCCGCAACAGCTGCAGACAAAGGACGGTTTCTCGCGAATATTGTCGGTGATGAAGGTGAGATTGAACGAACGGGCCCGATCGAGAACCTCCAATAGTTCCTCAACGCTCTTTTCCTGGGCAAATCCCCTTCTGCAGAAGAACTTGGCCGCGGCCCCCAAAGAGATGCAGATCTCCTCGACCGGCGCCCCCTTTTTGCAGCTCTCGTTCAGGTGCTCTTTCTTGTGGCGGCAAAAGCAGAGACCGACCGCGCCGAAACCTGCCTGCTTGATGATCTCCCTGGCGCTTTCGTAGGTCGTTATCTCGGAGGTGACCGGGATATGTTCCTCATAGAGAAGGGAACGGGTCAATGGGGTCTTGCTGCCGAAAAATTCATCCCCCTGCCCTTTCCCCGTAGGGTCGTGCATATACTCGGACATCAGCCGGGCAATTTTCTCCTGGGGGAGGTCGGTGCGGTTCTTCATGAAGGTGAACTCGAAGAAACCGATCAACCCGGGGATGAGGAGGTAATAGGTGACCCCGTTGTACGGCATATCCATGAGCAACCCCTTGTCGGCCATCTTGTCGAGAAGGGGCTTCAGTTCGGGGGCGGGAATCTTCGTCAGGCGCGCCAGTTCTGGGAGCGTCGCCTCTTCAAGAGGAAAACGGGAAGCGATAAAGGCCTCCCGCTCGTCGAAAAGCAGGGAGAGGATTTCCCGCAGCTTTTCATTATCGACCAGGCCGACTGGAAACTTGTTCAAGCGGTCGATCAGCGGCACGATACTGCTTTTCGAGCCAAGGTGGTGTCCCATGTGCGCTCCTTGCAACCCCTTCTGGTGAAGGGAGGTGGATCAACCGGCGCTGTTTGATGGCGGCCAAACGGGCTCCCCCCTGGTTCGGGCGAACCGGGGGGAGCACCGGCCCAAAGCCTTAGGCGAAGCGGGAAAAATCCGGCTTGCGGCGCTGCATGAACGCCTGCAGCGCTTCGCCGGCCTCAGGGGATTCCAGCCGCGCGATGAAATGCGCCCCCTCTTCGGCAATGGTCTCCTGCAGCCGGGCCGCATACTCGCGCTTAAGGAGGGACTTCGCCAGACGTACCGCCGCCGCCGGCTGGGCCGAAAGTCGGAGCGCCTTGGCCCGGGCCGCCGCCAGAAGATCGGCATCGGGATAAACGGCGGTTACGATCCCGAGCTCGCGCGCCTTCTCGGCACCGAACGACTCCCCGAGCAGCAGCAGCTCCGCTGCGCGCTGATGCCCCATGAGCCTGGGAAGGAGCAGCGTGGAACCGGCTTCCGGGCAGAGCCCCAGATCGACGAACGGCATCTGGAACATGGCGCCGCAGCCGGCGTAAACGAGTTCGCAGTGCAGCAGCATCGTGACGCCGACACCGACCGCCGCTCCGTTAACCGCAGCCACGATCGGCTTTCTGGCCTGGCTCAGAGCCAGCAGAAACTGCATCACCGGGCTGTCCATGCCGGTCGGAGGCGCAGAGAGGAAATCCGACAGATCATTGCCGCTGGTAAAACAACTGTCGCTGCCGGTAATCATGATGACCCGGACCGCGTCATCGGTATCGGCCCTTCTGATCCCGGCAGCCAAAGCGGCATACATGGCCAGATTGAGGGCATTCCTTTTGTCCGGCCGGTCAAAGCGCAGGGTGAGAATCCCCTCGTCAAGGTCAATTCTAATCAGTTCGGTGCTACCCATGTCATCTTCTCCTTTACCTTGCCTGCTCCCAGGGCGTGACTGATTCTTTAAGCCTCCTTGACGGGAGGGGCCGCCCCTCAGGCCATTGCCCTGATAGCATCGGGGACCGCAACGGTGACTTTGTTGACGTCATCAAAACAGACCATGGTCGTGCGGGCGACGGCGTAGATGACGCCTTTGTCGTTGTGCAGCCGGTATTCCAGGTCGAAACTGGAAGAGCCGAGCCTCGCCACCCAGACGGTAACCACCACCTGATCGTAGAGCAGGATCGGGACCTTGAAGTCGCATTCGGCCCGGGCGACTACCGTGAAGATCCCTTGTTCCGAGGCCTCCCTGAAGAAATCACCGAACAGCTTTACCCGCGCCGTCTCCAGGTAGGTGAAGTAGACCGCGCTGTTCACATGTCCGTAGGCGTCGAGGTCGGAAAATCTCAGTTCTATGGTGGTGGAATATTCTCTGGCCATTACGCGCTCCTTGTCGCTTCGTGCTGTTCAGTTGCATGCTGCCGCAGCCACTCCAGCACCTGCGGGAAGTGGTCCTTGACGGCACATGGATGGGTCAGCATGTTGATGTGGTCGTAATCGTTCAGGTAGCCGTTCTTTCGCGAAAGCACCGTGAATCTGACGGCCTGCGCGCCGGCCGACAGCATGAATCTGCGCACGTCGCCGGGATGGCCCAGGGCGCGGTCGTTTTGCGCCGCGATGTGCCAGACCGGGGGGAGCGTCACCCCCCTGAGGGCCCTCCCGTAATCAAAGCCGTCGTCGGAGTCGACCCAGGCGTCCTGTTTCACCCAGGCTGCACTCTGCCGGTGGGACTTGACCGTTTCACTGTCCGAACCGATACCGAGCTGCCGGGCCGGCAGGTAGCCGGCAATTGCGCAAGCCAGGTAGCAGAGGCAGTTCCAGACGAGATCCACCTTCAGAAGGCGGTCGAGGTTCCAGACCCGCACGGTGCGCTTGGTTCCGAAATAGACCAGGGAGCCGACCATGTCACCGTACCCCGGGAAGCGGGCCAGCACCGAAGAGAGCAGGACCCCGCCCCAGGAGTGGGCCACCCACTGCTGGGGGACCCGGCCACGCAGCTTCACGATGGCGTCGATGAAAAAAGGGATATCCCCGGTAATTGCCTCGGTCTGGCCGAAGCTGGAGCCGCGACTGATGGGTGGCGTACTTTTGCCGCGCCCCCGCAGGTCAGCCACGTACACGTCGAAGCCGTGGCGCGCCAGGTAGGGGGCGAGCCCCTTGCCGTTTCCCGAGTAGAAGATCCGCCCGTTTTCGATGGCGCCGTGCAGCATGAAGACAACCGGCCCCTGCGGATCGCCGCTGATCCTTTGCAGGTGCAGCGAACCGCCGCCGGGCAGAGGGGTGGCGATCGACTGCTGCGCGATCGGCGTGCCGCAGCTTTTCGTCATCACCCTTTGCCGAGCATGCCGTTTTTGAGAGCTTCGTCAGCCGGCCTGGCGCCCAGGTAAATCGCCAGAACGCCCGCAGCCAACCGGGGTGATGTGACGGTTCCCATCACCTTCCCGTTGTGTTTCACGATCACCGAACCGTTGCCGCCGAGAAACAGATCCACAACGTCGCCCCTTTTGAAGTCATCGGTAAAGAGGGACAGGAACTTCTTCACCTCTGCGGAGTCAACCAGGCCGGGGGAGTTGTTGGCGAAACCCTCCCTGAACGCCTCGGTGATCTTCCCCTTCTCCACCTTGGAGTGCAGGAAGTTCATCCTGATCAGCTTGTCGCCGTCGTCCCGCATGGCCTCCGCCGCGCTGGTCAGCCGATGCGACGCATACAGCGACCCGATGTAGACCTTGACGAAGAATTTCTTCCTGATGCCGCTGCCGTTCAGCGCCAGGACGTGATTGTTGACCGTGACGGACGGCTCGATATGGACGCCGGCGATCTCGGCTGCCGGGGCGGTACCGGCAAGAAGCAGTGTGATAAGCAGTGCAAGCAGCAGTCTCATGGTCGTGTCTCCTGGTACTTAGAGTGGTTGCCGGGAAAAGTCCCCCTTTGCAAAGGGGGGTGATAGTGGATCAGATTTCCCGGCCTGCGGCAAATCCTTCGTGAATGGCATCGAACACCATGGCCGGCCTGGCCGCGTCACCTACCAGACGCAGCGCTATCCCCTGCGCCGCGGCTGCCGCCTGCAGGGGGTCGAAGCTGCGGGTGCCGACTGCCAGCACGACGCTGTCCGCCGCAATATCCTCGACCTGACCGGCTATTTCGACCCGGACGCAATCGGGAGTGATCTCCAGCACCCGTGCCGCAGCCCGGGTCTTGACGCCGTAGCGCTGCACATCCTGCATCATCCCCCAGCGGGTGCTCTTGCCGAAGTTCTTGCCCAGTTCGTCGAGCATCTCGATGACCGTCACGTCCTTGGTGCCGCGTGTCGCAAGTCCGTACAGATCCTCGACCGGCTCGGCCCCGTGGACCAGGAGGAACTTGAGCGCGTCTCCCGAGAGGGTTCCCTTTTCCGCCAGCAGCAGTGCGGTCTCGATCCCCACCGCGCCGCCGCCGATTACCACCACCCTGCTCCCGGTCCTGGCCTTGCCCGAGAGCAGGTCCCAGGCCTGGACAACGTGCGGCAGACCGGCGCCGGGAATGGCCGGGATAATCGGTTCACCGCCGGTGGCAAGGATCACGGCATCGGGGGCATGGGCAGCCAGAGCGGCCCCGTCTGCTGCGGAGTTCAGGACTACCGTGGCGCCGCAGAGTTCCACCTGCCGCTTGAGGTCCCCGACGAGTTCCAGGAACTCCCCCCTCCCCGGAGGCGCCCCGGCGAGCAGGAGTTGACCTCCCAGCCGCCCGCTCTTTTCAAGGAGCGTTACCCGGTGCCCCCGCTCGGCCGCGGCGACGGCGGCGCTCATACCGGCCGCCCCGCCTCCGACCACCATCACGTGAAGCGGCAGCTCAGCCTTTCCCACCTCGCGCGACTTCTCGTAGCCCGCCTTCGGGTTGCAGAGGCACTCAACCGCCTTCATCTTGAACAGGTTGTCGAAACACCCCTGGCCGCAGGCCACACAGTGGACGATGTCGTTCTCGCGGCTGTTGCGGGCCTTCTCGGGGAAATAGGGGTCGGCGATCAGCGCCCTGCCGACCGCCACCATGTCGCAGTAACCGTCATCGATCAGCTCCCGCGCCGCATCGGGGTCGTTGATCCTGTGGCTCGCGATCACCGGGACCAAGACGCGTTCCTTGATGCCGCGAGCCAGGTAAGCGAAGACGCCGCGCGGCACCTCGGTCACGATCTGGGGCACCTGCGCCTCATGCCACCCCACGTTGATGCAGAGGGCGTCCACACCGGCGGCGGCCAGCCTCACGGCGTATTCCTGGAGATCCTGCCGCGTGGAGCCGTCCTTCATGAACTCGTTACCGTTCATCCTGACCAGCACGGGGAACTCTTTCCCCACGGCCAGGCGGACCGCGGCGTACACCTCCAGGCCGAAACGGATGCGGTTCTCGAAGGAGCCGCCGTAGGCGTCGCTGCGCTTATTGGTGAGGGGCGAGAGGAATTCGCTGATCAGGTAGCCGGTGCCGGAAAGGATCTCGACCGCGTCGAAGCCCGCCTCCTTCACGCGCCGCGCCGCCTGGGCAAAGCGTTCCACGATCTCTGAAATCTCGGCGATCTCGAGCTCTTTGGGCGTTTCCCTGGTCAGACGCGAGGCGATGGCCGACGGCGCCACCGGCTGCTTGCCACCCATCAGCATGGAGTGGTTGTAGCGCCCGGCATGGTTCAGCTGGACCGAAGAGCGCGCACCGTTTTCCCGGATGGCCGCAGCCAGGCGTGTCAGGCCAGGGAGGTAGACATCCCTGTGGGCGCCGATGTTCCCCGGGTTGCCAGAGCGATCGTCCACCGTGGCGTAGCCGACGGTGATCATGCCAGCCCCGCCACGGGCCCGTTCGGCGTAGAAATCCACCAGCCGGTCGGTGACTGCGTAGTTGCCGGCCATATTCATATGCATGGCAGGCATGAAAATGCGGTTCTTCACCACCATGCGGTTGATCGTTATCGGTTGAAAGAGCGGATCAGACATAAGTTCCTCCATTGTTGCTTCGGACTTACCAAAACCAGGAGTCAAAACCTGCACACGGATTTGACGGATTTAACGGATAAAGACAGATCGACCTTAAAGATGTGGTTAAGCTCGGCGCCAAAAGAAACCCATCCCCCACCTGACCTCCCCCTTGAAGGGGGAGGAACTGAGCTGCGGAAGATCAGCACCAATCAGGAAGAGAATTGGATTAATCTGCCTTTATCCGTATCATCCGTTCAATCAGTGTGCGGTTTTTTTGATTTCATAGCTGGTCGCCGCCATCGAGTACAGTTGAGCGACCTGATCGAACAGTCCGATGCTCTCCAGAGCCGACCTGAGCAGGTCCGGATTCTCCATGAAGTCCAGCATGAACACGATCTCCGAAATCTTCAGGTAAACGTGGAAGGGGTCGGTCAATCTCCCCTGGAACAACCGCTCGACCATCTCGTTCACTGCCAGCCCCCGGAATGGCAGCAGCTTCGCGGAGCGCTCCAGGAGCGTTGTCACGTAAAAGACAATGGCTGCATCCACCCCCCCGACGTTTTCGCGGTGGCCGGGCAGGATCCGCAACCCGCGCAGCCGCACCAGCTTGCCAAGCGAGGCGCAATAGGCGTCGTAGTTACGGTACCGGCTTTCGAAGGTCTCCAGATCGATATCCAGCAGCGGCGCCTGGAAGATGTCTCTGAGCAGGAGGTCTCCGCTTACGGCGCAGTCGCCAACGAGGTAGACCAGGTCGCTCTGGGAGTGCCCCGGACATGCCAGCCAGTCGATCCCAAGCGCCTTCAGTTCCGCCGACTCCTCGACAATCCGGTAACGCTCCGGTACGGCGGGGAAGACCTTATGGCGATCGGAGGATTCGCGCAGCTGCCGGACGA
>DATCHY010000281.1:0-3299 GCA_036508065.1 Geomonas sp.
CAGAGGTAACCGTCAACGGAGAGCTCCGGATCGGCGGAGAGGATTGCCATCGGCTGCGGCATGGTCTTGTGCGAGGCGAGGACGAAGTAGTTGCCAAGCCCCAGCGCCTTTGCGGTCAGGATGCTGCCGGCGATGGTCGGCGCCGTGGTCTCGAATCCGACACCAAGAAAAACCACCCGTTTCCCGGGGTTCTTGACCGCGATCTGCACCGCGTCCAGGGGTGAGTAGACGATCCTTACCTCGGCTCCCTTGGCCCGCTCCTCCATGAGCGACGAACTGGAGCCGGGGACCCGCAGCATGTCGCCGAAGGTGGCTATGATCAGACCGGGCAGGCGACACAGCGCAATGGCCCGGTCCAGGTAGCCGTTCGGAGTAACGCAGACCGGGCAGCCGGGGCCCGAGATGAGCCTCACCTCGGGCGGCAGCAGGGTGCGCAGACCATACTGGTAGATCGCCATGGTGTGCGTGCCGCAGACCTCCATGAAGGTGAGGGGCTTTTCCCTTCCTGCGGTGAGCGTCCTGATGCGCTGGGCCAGGCCCGTGACCACCTCTTTGTCGCGGAATTGATCCAGATAGTTCATCCCATGCTCTCCGGGGTGAACACCTCGCGCATCATGGCCAGGGTTTCCCTGGCATCCTCCTCGTCCAGCTTCGATATGGCAAAGCCGGCGTGCACGATGACAAAGTCACCCACGGCTACTTCCTGATCCAGCAGCATGAGATTCGCCTCGCGTTTCACCCCGTCGATCTCGGTCATCGCCTGATCGCCTTCGATACTGATCACCTGCATGGGAACCCCGACGCACATAAAAACTCCTTTCGTTCACGAAACTTGCAACGCCTATTGCCTTAAGGCAACTACACCAGTCGAATCCAAAGCCTCGCCAGACCCAAACCAAGAGCCTCACCAGAGAGGTACTCAGAGGCAACTGGGAGGCACACAGAGGAAAACCAAAACCAGGTAATATCAAAAACTCAGGAATCCCTTGTCGCTGGCTGAGGCTGAGATTTCCTCTGTGATCCTCCGTTTTACCTCTGTGTGGTTAAAACTTTGAATTCTGCAACAGTTTCCCCGCGATGACCGCCTGGCCCAGGGCAAGCCCTCCGTCGTTGGGCGGCACCAAACGGTGGCAGTAAGGATCAAAGCCTCCCTCTGTCAGCAGGTGCGCCACCTCTTCGGTCAAAAGCCGGTTCTGGAATACTCCGCCCGAAAGCACCACCCTGTTAGCACCGCTTTCCCCCCTGATCCTGCCGCAAACCTCGAAAATCCCCCTGGCAAGCGTCAGGTGAAAGGCGCGCGCGATATCCGCAGTCTCCCTGCCGAAGGCTACGTCGGCACAGATTGCGGCGATCATCGGCGCAAAATCGATCCTGTGGCTGTCGGCGCTCTGCACCAGACACGGGTACGGGTTTGACGTCGTGCCGCGCTCCGCCAGTGCTTCCAGCTCTATGGCAGCCTGTCCCTCATAGCTTATGCTGTTCCTCAGGCCGATGAGCGCCGCCACGGCGTCGAAGAGGCGACCGCAACTGGAGGTAAGCGGCGAATTGATGCCACGCTCCAGCATCTTCAGAAAAAGGGACCTGTCGAAGGCGCTTACCTCGGAGAGAAACGGCAGACATTCCCCGAAGAGCTCCTTGCCGAAACAGGCGTAGAGCGCTGAGATCGCCATCCGGTAAGGCTCCCGGACCGCCGCATCACCGCCGGGCATTCTCAGGTAACTGAAATGGCCGCGCCTCTTGAAGCCGCCATAGCCGCCGAGCAGGAATTCACCGCCCCAGATGGCGCCGTCAGTCCCGTATCCGGTGCCGTCGAGAATGACGCCGATCAGCTCTCCGTCGAGACCGTTTTCGGCCATGCAGGAGGCCATGTGGGCGTGGTGGTGCTGCACGGCGACCCGCGGCAGCGCCAGCCTCTCCGCGTAGTGGGTGGAGAGATAATCCGGATGCAGATCATGGGCCACGGCTTCGGGAACAATATCCAGCAGTCGGCCCAGGTGCCCGGCGGTCTCCTCCAGGCAGGCTAGGGTCGCCGCGTTCTTCAGGTCCCCGATGTGCTGGCTCATGAAGCCGCGCGCGCCGCGGGTGAGGCAGACGGTCGCCTTCAGCTCGGCACCCAGCGCGAGCACGCTCGCCTGATGAGCCGGCAGGTTCACCCCGCGCGGCACGTATCCCCTGGAGCGCCGCAGGAACAGGGGTTCGCCCAGGCTCAGCCGCAGCACCGAATCGTCCATGCGGGTATGGATCTCCCGGTCGTGGATCAGGAACAGGTCCGCTATCCCGGAGAGCCTCTCGATGGCATCGGCGTCGCGGTAGGCGATAGGCTCGTCGGAGAGGTTGCCGCTCGTCATCACCAGCGGGGCGCAGGCGCCCTCGAGCAGCAGGTGCTGCAACGGGTTACCGGGGAGCATGACGCCGAACCAGCCGTTCCCGGGCGCCACCAGCCGGCTGATCGGGTTTCCCGCCAGCTTCTTCAAAAGCACTATCGGGCGCTCCACGCCCGAGAGGAGCCGCCCCTCCTGACGGGAGCAGTGGGCAATGCGCCGCACCGCGTCGAGATCGGCGGCAAGCAGGGCGAACGGCTTTTCGTCGCGTTTCTTTCGCAGCCTGAGCCTCGCGACAGCCTCCTCGCTGCAGGCGTCCGCGGCGAGATGATAGCCGCCCACCCCCTTCACCGCGACGGTCATGCCGAGCGCCAGCGCCTGGAGGGCCTCTGACAGGGGATCGCACGGCAGCGCCGCGCCCGTGCAGTCGAGAAGCCTCAACTGCGGGCCGCAGACCGGGCAGGCGTTGGGCTGGGCGTGGAAGCGGCGGTTCAGGGGATCATGGTACTCGGCGAGGCAGTCGCCGCACATGGCGAAGGGGGCCATGGTGGTCGCAGGACGGTCGTAAGGGATGCCGGTGATGATGGAGTAGCGCGGACCGCAGTTGGTGCAGTTGATGAACGGATAAAGGTGGCGCCGGTCCCGGGGATCGAGCATCTCGGCCAGGCAGTCGTCGCAGACCTCGCAATCGGGGGAGACTTCGCCCCCCTTGGCAACCTTGGCGCTTTCCAGAATCAGGAAACCGCTGCGCCCATCGGGAGTTAACGGCTCGACGGTCAACGCCGATACGACCGACAGCGGCGGAGCCTCCTCCCGTATCGCCCGGCAGAAAGCGTCCAGGTCAGCGCCTGCACCCTCGACCTCGAGCTGCACCCCCCGGCCGGTGTTGCGCACCCAGCCTGAGAGGCCGAAACGGCCGGCAAGGCGATAGACGAAGGGGCGAAATCCTACCCCCTGGACGATCCCCTCTATCTCGAC
>DATCHY010000282.1:0-2939 GCA_036508065.1 Geomonas sp.
CGCTTCAGCGCCGAGACGGCGAGCGCGGTGCCGCAGCGCGGCAGGCTCATGCCGAGGGTCTCGGTCAGGATCGCCATGGTGTTCGCGGTGAAGAGCCCCTGGCAGGAACCCATGCCGGGGCAGGCGTTCTCCTCGCAGCGGGCCAGCTCCGCGTCGTCGATGACGCCGGCCTTGTAGCGGGCCATCGCCTCGAAGGTGTCGGTGACGAAGGAGTACTTGCGTCCGCCGTCGCCGCGGCCGCTCATCATGGGACCCGCGGTCACCACGATGCACGGGATATCGAGACGCGCCGCCGCCATCAGCATGCCGGGGGTGATCTTGTCGCAGTTGGTGAGGAGCACCAGGCCGTCCAGCCGGTGGGCCTCCGCGACCGACTCGACCATGTCCGCGATCAGTTCGCGGGTCGGCAGGGAGTAGTGCATCCCCTTGTGCCCCATGGAGATGCCGTCGCAGACCCCGGGGATGCCGAAGAAGAAGGAGTAGCCGCCGCCGGTGTGGACGCCCTTCTCGATGAAGCGCTCCAGATCCCTCATGCCGACGTGGCCCGGTATCAGGTCCGAGAAGCTGGTGGCGATGCCGATGAAAGGCTTGCCCATTTCGCTTTGCGGCACGCCGGTCCCTTTGAGGAGCGCCCGGTGTGGCGTACGCTCCAGCCCTTGAGTGATAGTATCGCTGCGCATATAGTCCCCCTGGCGCCGGTCCCGGCCTGTTTGAGGCCGGCGAACCGGTAGTTGGTTTGGGTAAAATACTTTGTATTTAAAGCAGGTTATCGGAAAAAACAAGAGCGACAAACATAATACATTAAGACGGAACTGTCAACAGCTAGTAAAACGGCGTTAAACAGTTTCCCGCCGCCGTTTTGCCAGTTCCGCCTCGGAGGCGCGCAGGTAGGTGGGATTCAGGAGGGCCAGGGGTATGAAGTCTCCGTTCAGGGCGGCCTGGAGGGCGATCACGGCGCCCGCGCCTGCCCGCGGCAGGTTGGCGTGCCAGGGGGGAAAGAGCGCGAGTTCGCCCAGGGTCGAGAGGATCAGGTCGCGGTAGCGGAGCGCACCCTCCCCGACGAACAGGGTCGGCCGGTCGATGGAGGCAAGAAACTGCTCCGGCGCCACGACGGCGTCCGCGCAAAGCGGCTCCGGAAGCGCGAGAGAGCGGTAGAGGCCGGCATAGACCTCGTTTTTCCTGGCGTCGAACATCGGCGCGACCTGGGCCGAGCTGAAGGGGAGGTTCATGGCGAGCATGGCGAGCGTTGAGAAGCCGACTGCCGGTTTGCCCGTGGCGAGGGCGAGCCCCTTCACCGTGGCGATGCCGACCCGCACCCCCGTGAAGGAGCCGGGTCCCAGCGTGACGGCAAGAGCGTCGAGGCCGGCGGGAGAGAGGTGCGCGGCAGCCAGAAGCTTGGAGACCGAATCGAGCAGTCTTCCGGAACAGCAGCGGTCCTCGCCGAGGATGAACTCGCCGAGCAGGGTGGTGCCGTCGCTCAAGGCGACGGAGGAGCAGTTGCTGGAGGTATCTATGGTAAGTATTTTCACGTAACTATCCGGTTCGTCGTGTCATTGTCAATTGTCAATTGTCAATTGTTTACGCCTTACTCATGAGCATGCGCGCGATGTCGTTGTAGAAGGCGAGCAACATGAGGCTGATCAGGAGCACGAGGCCGACCTGCTGGGCAATCTCGCGGGCCCTCTTGCTGACCGGCCTGCCGATGACGAGTTCGATCAGGAAGAAGGCGAGATGACCGCCGTCCAGAATCGGCACGGGGAGCAGGTTCAGCACCCCGAGGTTGACCGACAACAGCGCCACGAAGGCGAGGAAGTTCACTCCGCCAGCCGCCGCCTGCTGCCCGGCCATCTTCACGATCATGATCGGACCGCCGATGCTGTCCAGTGGAATGGCGCGCTCGACCAGGCGGACCAGCGAGAGAGCGGTCAGCTTGATGACGCTCCAGCACTGGGTGCTCCCCCTGACGATCGCCTCGCCCGGCGGGAAATGGTCGATGACCGTTTCGCCGGCAGCCACGACGCCAACGACCGGCTGGGTGACGGTGTCGCCCAGGAGATTCTTCGAGGTGCGGCTCTCGGGAACCATGGTGAACTTCTGGGTCGCCTGACCACGGCGCGCCTCGATCTCCAGCGGCGCGAGCTTCCCCTCCTGGATGATCTTGGCGAAATCCTCCCAGCGTTTGACCGCTTTTCCGTTCACCGCCGTTATCTGGTCGCCCTTCAGCATCCCTGCTCTGGCGGCGGGCTTACCGGCCACCACCTCCCCGATCTTCGTGGTGACCGTGGGAACCCCTGCCAGGAAGATGACGACGAAGATGACCCAGGCGAAAAGCAGGTTGAACACCGGGCCGGCCGCCACGATGGCGATCCTCTTAAGGGGTGACTTGTCCGCGAAGGAGCGGCTCCTGTCCTCCTCGGAGAGTTCGGCGTCGTCCCCCTCGCCGACCATCTTCACGTAGCCGCCAAGCGGAAGGGCGGAGAGCAGGTACTCGGTCTCCCCCACTTTCATGCCGAAGATCTTGGGGCCGAAACCGAGCGAGAATTTTTCCACCCCGACCCCGAAGGTCTTGGCGAAGATGAAATGCCCCAGTTCATGAATGAATATCAGAGCCCCCAGGGCGATGATTGCGAACAGTATGCTCATAAACCTACCCTCTCCTGTGCAGCCGAAAACGGCTTGTGGTCCGCTGGGTTACGGCGGCAAAGTCTAGAACCTGCAAGGTGGATTCGTCCCCCCTTTGCAAAGGGAGGCTTCAACCTTGAACCTGAGTAGCTTCGGTAAAGCTGCAGATTAGCACCAGTCGGATTTCCCTCGGTGTTCTTTGCCCGTCTTGCGCGCCCTTTGACTAAAGGTCTATCTTACCACAACTGCCACTTGGCGCCCGCACCTAATCTGTTTCAGGAGTTATGTCCTCAAAGCGCATCGACGCCGAGGACCTC
>DATCHY010000283.1:0-10044 GCA_036508065.1 Geomonas sp.
AGCGTGTGGCGATCGCCCGGTCGCTTGCCATGAACCCGGACCTGATCCTGTATGACGAACCGACCGCCGAACTCGACCCGGTCACCACGGACGAGTTGGCCAACACGATCCTTAAGCTGAAAGAGACCACCAAGAACACGACGGTGATCGTTACTCACGACCTCAATTTCGCGCTCTACATCTCCGACCGCATCGCCATGATGCACGGCGGCTCCATCGTGGAGATCGGTACGCCGCGCGAGATCAAGAAGAGCCAGAATCCGATCGTGCGGGGCTTCATCTACACGACGACCAAGGGGATAAGGGGAGAGTAGATGGCTATGGCATGCACCCTGCGCCGCATCAGAATAACGATCCTGCTGGTACTCTTTCCGCTGGTGTGCGGCTCCTGCGTCTCCCTGAAACAGAGTAAGCCTATTCTGCCGATGCGGGAGTACGAGAAGATGATCGTCGGCAGGCTGGACGCCGAATACGTCGGCACCAACAACTGCGTCTCCAAATGCCACAGCCACGACAAGATTTCCGACGACTTCAGCCACAGCGTGCACGGCGAGCAGATCAAGCCCGAGACCGGCCTGCCGCTCGTCAACTGCGAGTCGTGCCACGGACCCGGAAGCCTCGCCATCGCGCAGCTAGACGACGACCGGGAAAATAACACCCTCCTCAAGAAGAAATGCGAAACCACGAAGTTCCTGGATATCATGAACCTCCCCCCCCAGGCCCAGTCTCTCATCTGCCTCAAATGCCATTCGGCAGCATCCATCCCGACCCTGGCCCACTGGAACGCCAGCAGCCACGCGGTCAACGACGTGAGCTGCTTCGACTGCCACAAGCTGCACAAGGGGCCCCAGCAGAAGGTGAGCCGCGAGGAGATGTCGGAGATGTGTTTCGGCTGCCACCCGGAGGTGCGGGCGGAGAATTCCCTGTATTCGCATCACCCGCTCCGGGAGAAGAAGATGGTCTGCGTGGACTGCCACGAGGTGCACGGCTCCACCCAGGACAAGCTCCTGAAGGGGAACAGCCCGAAGGAGACCTGCACCAAGTGCCACATGGAGAAACAGGGGCCCTTCGCCTTCGAACATGCGGACCTGACGGAGAACTGCATGAACTGTCACACGCCGCACGGCTCGGTCAATAACCACCTGCTGAACGCGGCAATGCCGTTTCTCTGCCTGCAGTGCCACACCGGGCATCTGGCCGGCACGACGCCGGGGCTCAAGCAGCTCTTCACCAACCGTTGCACGGACTGCCATTCACAGATCCACGGTACCGATACCCCCTCCCAGGCGGTAACGGGCAGGGGCACACTGCGTCAGTGAACCGATAAAGGAGCCTGAAGGTGATCAGACCGCTCTATCTCGCACATTGTGTCCCACCCCTGCTGCTCCTGCTCCTTTTGACTGCGGCGAGCGCGGCTGCGGAAGAGGAGCCTAAGGAAACACCCCAGAATCCCGACGCGAGCGTGCCGGCCGGCGAGGGTGCCGTCTACGGCGGGGACGAGAGGGTGGTGGAGACCCTGGAACAGAAGGGGGGCAACCTCGGCTACAGCCTCGTCTCCAACGACGGCTACGGCGGGCGCGCCTCGGGGTACGGCTTTCTCCATTCCTCGCGCAGCGGCGGGCTCTTCTACCGGGCCCTGGCAAAGGACGGCAATTCCGAGCTGGAGGGGAACTTTCTCAACGAGAATGACTACCACGGCGACCTGCTGCTCGACTACAAGGGGGACTACCGCCTGCACCTGAGGACCGAGTCGCTGTTCCACAACCTGGACCGGGAGCTTTTGTTCGCGCCGGATTTCCCGCCCGCGCCGGCCCCGGCCACCACGGCGACCTACCACGCGGACCCTGACCCGCCCGAGAACTATGGCGTCGCGGTCACCCAGGACCTGGCGGAGTTCCGTTACCGGCTGCACAACTTCCCCCTGCACGTGAATCTCGGTTACTGGAGACTGGTGAGGGAGGGGACTGTCCAGCAGCGCTTCGCGGACACCTCCTTCGAAGGAACCCAGAACACCCTCTTCGCCAGGTCGCGGGGGGTGGACCGTCAGATCCAGGAGGGGCGCCTCGGCGTGGACGCCCACTTAGGCTGGGTCGATCTGATCTACGACTTCCGGATCAGGGTCTTCGAGGACAGGCGGGCGACCCCTTTGGAACACTATGTGGCGCGCAACAACGAGTTGCTGGACGGGGTGCAGCAGCATAACGAGGATCCGGACAGCCGATTCATCTCCCACACGGTGAAACTGCATACCTCGCTGGCGGGAGGGATCGTGGGGAGCGGCTCCTACAGCATCGGCCAGCGCGAAAACCTTTCCCGGCTCACCGATACGAGCGGGGTGAAGCACGCCGAGGTCGTCCTGCAGAACGCGGCCGGAGATTTCGTCTACACCCCCTGCAAGGAGTTCTCCCTGGCGCTCAAGTACCGGCGCCAGGAAATCGATAACGGAAATCGGGGCGTCGTCAGCAACATCAATTTCGCAAACCAGGTCCAGCCGGTGAAGCCTCCCGTGGACAGCACGAAGGACGTAGCTCTCGCGACCTTCTCCTTCAAGCCTCTCAGAGAGTTGTCTCTTACCGGAGAGTACCGGGGTGAGTACCTCAGGAGGACCAACGTCTCGGACCTCCCCACGGCTTCGACCTGGGCGCTTCCCGAGAACTCCTCCACCCAGAAGGGATCCCTGGCGCTGCTCTACCATCCCGCGAAGGGGGTGCGCGTCACGGCCAAGTACAGCTATGCGGCGACGGATCACCCTTCCTACGGCGATTCCTTCCAGCAGAAGCACGAGGGGCAGTTCCTCACCACCTACACGGGGAAAAAGTTCGGGGTGACGGCGAACCTGACCGCACGGCGCGAATGGAACGACCAGGTCGAGCATTCCCTGGTGCAACTGGTGAACCTCCAGTTCACCGACCCGATCAGGTACGCCGCCTCCTCCCCCCTTTCCCGGGATAGGGCGACGCAGAATGCCAACCTGGGCGTATGGTTCGTCCCGCTGGAGCGGATGACCCTCGCAGCCAATTACGCCTACCTGCACAGCCGGGTGGATCAGGGTGTCCTTTTCACCGGAGTGGACGCGGGGCAGGCCAACCCGGGGAGCTTTGCCGCCTCCAACTTTGCCACGCGCTCTCAGGTCTACGGCGTGAACGCCAGTTACGCCGCGCTTGAGCAACTCGACCTGTCGCTCATGCTGCAGCAGATAAGGTCCAGCTCCGCCTTCGCCCCGGAGCCTAGCATCTTTTCCGTCGACAGCATCACCGGTGCGCCCACCGCCAGCACCGCCGGCATTCGGGAGATAACCGAACAGGATACCGTGATCAGCTCGGCTTCGGTCCGCGGCGAGTACCGTTTCACCAGCCAGCTGTCGTGCTCGCTGGAGTACACCTGGAAAGATTACAACGAGAAGAACCCCGCCTACAGCGCGTACAACGGCACCGTGCACGCCGTCGTCGCCTATCTGATGGCGAAATGGTGACAAGGGGTAGATCCTGACACTGATCCGTATTATACTGCTGCTCTTGGCGCTTACCGCAGTCATTCCTGCGGCGGACTCCCGTGCGGGCGGAAAACTGGTGGCGGCGCTTCTGACCTGCGACCTGCCCCGGTACCGCGACGCCCACAAGGCGTTCGTAAAGGCGCTGGTGCTCAAGGGGTATGACCAGAGCAACGTCGAGGTGATCACCCAGACGCCGAACCCGGACCCGATCTCCTGGGCCAACAGCATCCGTAAATTCAACGCCATCGGCGCGGACATCATCGTCACCTACGGCGCACCGGCGGCGCTGGCGGCACTGCGCGAGGCGAGCGACATACCGATCGTGTTTGCCGACGTCTACGGCCCTGTGGAAGCCGGGCTGGCCCGGAGCATGTCCTCGACCGGGCACAACATGGCGGGGGTGAGTTCCAAGATCCCGCTGGTCACCCTGATCAAGACGGCCATGGACTTGAAACCGATCCGGTCGGTCGGGGTGGTCTACACTGCCCGCGAGGAGGGGTCGCAGGTGCAGTTGAGGGAAATGCGCAGGATCGCGGTCCAGTCGGGGCTGACGCTCACCGTGGTGAACCTGGCGGGTGCCAGCGGGGTGGACGCGGCGCTTGCCACCCTGTTCGCCGCGCGGGTCGACTGCATCTACGTTTCCGAGTGCACGGCAGGCAGCCGGAGCTTCGAGAAGATCGTGCACCGGGCGAGCGAGCTGAAGATACCGGTGCTGTCCCAGATGCCGGGGGCGGCCCAAAAGGGTGCCCTGATCTCCATGGAGGCCGACCCGGCAGAGCAGGGGCAGGTTGCCGCCGATTATGCGGCGCGGATCCTCGGGGGGAAGAAGGCGAACCAGTTCCCGGTCGCCACCCCGAAGAAGGTAGAACTGATCGTAAACCTGAAGATCGCCCGGGCACTCGAGTTGCAGGTGCCGTTCCCGGTCCTCTCTGCGGCGACCCGGGTGCTTAAGTAATGCTGTTGAGGTGGTAATGAGAAGAATCCTGATCGTTGATGATGACGCCCCGTTTCTCGATGCGATGCGGGAACAGATCCAGTCGCTCTACCCGCTGCTCAACGTGGAGACCTGCACGGACCCGTTCCAGGCGCTCGCCATCCTGAAGGGGGCACCGGTGGACCTGCTGCTGGTGGACCTGGAGATGCCGAAGCTGGACGGGGCCAAGATCTTCAGCTTCGCGGTCTCGATTGGCATGGACAAGAACAGGATCGTCATTCTGTCGGGCCGGGACTCCGACTACCTGCACGAGCAGTTCCCAATGGGGACCTGCCTTGCCGTGCTGAACAAGTACGAGGCGAAGCAGAAGGTGGTGCTGGACATGATCCTGAGCTCGATGCAGAAAAAGGCCGCAGCTAGCTAGGGGATAGTGGTTGAGTGGTTGATAAGTGATAAGTGATAAGTGATAAGTGATAAGTGATAAGTGATAAGTGATAAGTGATAAGTGATAAGTGATAAAAACCTGTGGCTGTGGGTTTGGGTCGGTTAAAGAGGTGATGATGGGTAAGAGTATGCGTTTGACTTGTTACGGGCAAAGCCACAAGAGGCCGGATTGGGAAAACTCCCTGTC
Organism: Geomonas sp.; assembly: GCA_036508065.1. Classification (GTDB taxonomy): domain Bacteria; phylum Desulfobacterota; class Desulfuromonadia; order Geobacterales; family Geobacteraceae; genus Geomonas. Next base: position 5,059 of record DATCHY010000283.1, read on the forward strand.
CGGGATCGCTTTTGATCTTTTTTTCGCGGAACTCGCTCAGGAACTGGAGCGTTTCGGGATCGTTTTGGAACGCGCGGACGACGCCGGGCAGGTGATCGAGGTGGCAAGCTACGCCGACCTGCTGAACGCGGTCAGGATTGCGTCTCCCTCCGACGGGATCAGCAACATTTGCATCGGGCATGTGATAGGGAAGAGCCCGCACCTCGACCCGCTGGAGGACATCAGGCGTGCGGTGAACCGGATCGCCTTCGCCCCGGAAACGGTCCCGCCGGACGACGAGAATCGCAAGGTCTGTCACAACTGCGGCTGTGGCTGCTGACTGAAAAAAACTTTACCGCGAAGACGCGAAGGAAGACCAGGCTGGTCTTTTACAAGGCCGGCAGGTTTGCTATGACTTCGGTCTTAGCTGGTTTTGGTTTTCTTCGCGTCTTGGCGTCTTGGCGTCTTGGCGTCTTGGCGTCTTTGCGGTAATGCTTTTGACTTAGAGGTCGAAGATCTCGGCGCGGGCCTCGGTCCCCTCCACGGTGATGATCGCGTAGCTCCCCGGGAACCCCTGCTTCAGCGCGCCCGGATTGACCAAAAGCATGCCCGCTGCCGCCTGAATCGCCGGCAGGTGCGTGTGGCCGTACAGGACAACGCTGGCCCCTACCTCGGTCCCTTTCCTGACCAGCTGCGAGAGTCCCGATTTGACGAACTGCCTGTTGCCGTGGGTCAGGAAGACCCGGCACTCTCCGAATTCCAGGGTCAGCTCCTTCGGGAGTCGCACGTCGAAGTCGCAGTTCCCCGCCACCCGGAACACCGGCACCTCCAGCAACTCCTCCATGAGGCGCGCATCCTCCGCACCGTCGCCCAGGTGGATGATGTGATCCACCGGACCCGCGAGCGTGTGCGCCTTGAGCGCGTGCGGGTAGTTGCCGTGGCTGTCCGAGATGACCAGTAGCTTCATGTTTTCCTCGATCTTCGAAACCGGTGTCACAACGGGGTAGATTGCTGCTGACGGGACCTTGACATTTAGCCGCAAACTGGCACTGATCAGATCCGATCTTGATCAGGTCAGAGATTCACATTGACTTTGTCTGACGTTAAGACAAGATATATGACATTGTCAGCCGTTAAGACAAGCAAAATCTTGGAGGGTGCATGAAAAACAGATGGCTGCTCTGGAGTGCTGCCGGCATCGGCGTCATGCTGGTGCTTTTTGCCCTTTGCGTCCTGGTCGCTACGGCCCTCTTCGGCGACCGTGACAGGATAACCGGCGGCGATGGCGTGGGGATCGTCGAGGTGAAGGGGCTCATCATCGACGGCACCGAAACGATCCGGCAGATGCGCGTCCTCAAGAAGGACAAGCGGGTGAAGGCGGTCGTGGTGCGGGTGGATTCCCCCGGCGGTGTCGTCGGCCCGTCCCAGGAGATCAGCGCCCAGGTGAAGGAGCTTGCCAAGGTGAAGAAGGTGGTGGTCTCCATGGGTAGCGTCGCCGCCTCGGGGGGGTACTACGTCTCGGCGCCCGCAACGCTCATCTTCGCCAACCCGGGGACCATCACCGGGAGCATCGGCGTGCTGATGAAGTTCTCCAACCTCGAGGGGCTGATGGGGAAGGTCGGGATGAAGGCGTTCACCCTGAAGACCGGCAAGTTCAAGGACGTGGGGTCGCCGGCCCGGAGCATGACGGCCGAGGAGAGGGAGATGCTGCAGGGGGTGATCGACAGCACGCACCGCCAGTTCGTCCGGGCCGTGGCCGAGGGGCGGAGGCTTCCGGTCGACCAGGTGGCGGCCATCGCCGACGGCAGGATCTTCTCCGGCGAACAGGCCCTCGCCTTGAAGCTCGTCGACCGGCTCGGCACCCTGCAGGACGCCATCGAGGAGGCGGCGCGCCTGGGCGGGATCAAGGGGGAACCCGAACTGATACGACCGCCCAAGAAGCGCAGCCCCGTGCTGGATCTGCTGGTGGAGGGGGCCGCCGAGCACCTGGGGATGCTTTCCCGCGGGGAGGGGGGCGTGAGCGTCGACTACCGGATGGGTGGGGCAGGGTGGTAGAGCCCCTGTTTTCCGGTTCCCGGTCCCTAGAATTTAACCTTGACAAAATCGACTCCATCTATATACTGAGAGGCTTTGAAAAAGGGGGATAACATCCTTTGAAGATACGCATCGATGAAGTGAAAAGGACGCAGCAGGATCTTAATGAAGAACAGCCGGCAGCGCACTACCCGAACCTGTTGCAGATGGAGCAGGCCGGCGAGTGCCGCTTCACCGCGCCGGTTCGCGCCGAGGTCTCCGCCATCTGGGAGTACGACCACGTGAGGGCGACCGGCTCGGTGACGAGCGCCGTGCAGCTCTCCTGCTCGCGCTGCCTGGCCGAGTACGAACTTCCGCTCTCCACAGATTTCACGATTTTTTACACCAAGTCGGCAGGGGGGGAGCTCGACGAGGAAGTCGAACTAAGCGATGAAGAACTCATTTCCGTCTCTTATGACGGCGAGGAGATAAACCTGGACTTCGAGATAGCGGAGCAGGTGATGATGGAAGTCCCGTTCAAGCCTTTGTGCAGCGAGTCGTGCCGGGGGCTTTGCCCGCAGTGCGGTACGGACCTGAACGAGGGCGAGTGCGGCTGCGACCGCGGCGGGATCAATTTGAAGATGAGTGCCCTGAAAGAGATTAGAATAGAAAAGTAAAAAGGAGAAATACCATGGCTGTACCTAAGAAGAAAACTTCCAAATCGCGCAAAAATATGAGACGGGCCCACGATTTCCTGACTCCTCCCACCGTGTCGTCCTGCCCCCAGTGCAAGGCTCCCAAGCTTCCGCATTGCGTCTGCCCTTCCTGTGGCACCTACAAGGGTCGCCAGGTGCTGAAATCCGAAGAGCTGTAGGTTCCGAAAGCTTCAGGCTGTCGTGACTGTCCGGAATCCGCTACCTAGGGGTTATATGAGAGTTGCTGTCGATGTAATGGGGGGCGATAACGCCCCTCATGTTGAAGTAGAAGGTGCTGTAGCTGCGGCCAGGGAATTCGGCGTGCCGGTCACCCTGGTCGGAGACCGTGAGAAGGTGCAGGCTGAGCTCGCCCGTCATGACTGCACCGGGCTCGATATCGCAGTCTGGCATGCCAGCGAAGTCGTAGGCATGCACGACTCTGCCTCGGACGCGGTGCGCAAGAAGAAGGACTCCTCGATACGCGTCGCCTTCGAGCTGGTGAAGGGGGGCGAGGCTGCCGCCGTTGTCAGTGCGGGAAACTCCGGTGCCACCATGGCGGCGGGGATGTTCGTGCTGAAACGGATGAAGGGGATCGATCGCGCGGCGATCGCTCAGCTCCTCCCCACCATGTCCGGCAGCACCCTGGTGCTGGACGTCGGCGGCAACGTGGACTGCAAGCCGATCCACCTGGTGCAGTTCGCCGTCCTGGGCGAGGCCTACGCCAGGTTCGCCATGGGGCTTGCTTCACCCCGGGTCGGACTTTTGTCCAACGGCTCGGAGGCGAGCAAGGGGAACGAGCTTACCCGCGAAACCAGCCTCCTTTTGCGCGAAAAGCCGCTCAACTACCTGGGCTACGTGGAGGGGCGGGATATCTTCAACGGCACGGTGGACGTCGTGGTTTGCGACGGCTTCGTCGGCAATGTCGTGCTGAAGCTCTCCGAAGGGCTGGCCGAGTCCGTCGGCAAGATGCTCAAAGCCGAGATCAAAAGCAGTTTCCTGTCGCAGGTCGGTTATCTCCTCTGCCGCAAGGCCTTCCAGAATTTCAAAAAAACCGTAGACTATGCCGAATATGGCGGCGCGCCTCTTCTGGGGATCAACGGCGTCGGCATGATCTGCCACGGCGGATCGAACCCCAAGGCGATCAAGAACGCGATCCGCTTTGCCTACGATTACGCTCTAAATGGGGTAAACTCCCGTATGGCCGAGAAGCTGCACGAAAGTTTCCCCGGTACCATACGCGAGCGGGAGGGCGCCCCGGTGCCCGCCGACGCGAAGGAGAGGGTGGCTTCATGATTCGAGCAAGGATTACGGGTACGGGCTCGTCACTTCCCGAGAAGGTGCTTACCAACTTTGACCTGGAGCGGATGGTCGACACGACCGACGAATGGATCGTCGCGCGGACCGGGATCCGGGAGCGCCGCATCGCCAGCGAGGGGGAGTACACCTCCACCTTCGCCAGCGCCGCGGCCCTCAGGGCGCTGGAGGCGGCAGGCGTCGCCGCGGACGAGATCGACCTGATCATAGTCGGGACCCTCACCCCGGACTTCCCCTTTCCGTCCACCGCCTGCATCGTGCAGCAGAGCATCGGAGCGACCAGCGCGGCCTGCTTCGACGTCTCCGCGGCCTGCTCCGGGTTCGTCTTCGCCCTTGCCACCGCCGAGAAGTTCATCCGGGCCGGCGGGGTGAAAAAGGCGCTGGTGATCGGCGCCGAGGTGCTTTCCCGCATCATCGACTGGAGCGACCGCAACACCTGTCTGCTGTTCGGCGACGGTGCCGGGGCGGTCGTGCTCGAGGCGGTCGAGGGGGAAAACGGCATCCTTTCCACCCACATGCACAGCGACGGCAACTACTGGGACATCCTGTACCAGAAGGGGTGCGGCAGCCGCAATCCGGCGAGCCAGCAGAACCTGGACGACAGGCTTGTCTACCTGACCATGCACGGCAACGAGGTGTTCAAGTTCGCGGTGCGCGCCATGGCCGAGGTCGCCCTGGAGGCGCTCGCCGCCAACGGGCTCGCTTCGAGCGACGTCTCGCTCTTCATCCCGCACCAGGCTAACCAGAGGATCGTGGATTCCGTCGGCAAGCGGCTCTCGCTGAACGCCGACCAGGTTTTCGTCAATCTGGACCGCTACGGCAACACCTCAGCGGCGTCGATCCCGATCGCCCTCGACGAGGCCCGCCGTGGCGGGCGCGTGAAAGAGGGGGACATCGTCCTTCTGGACGCTTTCGGCGGCGGACTCACCTGGGGTGCTGCCCTGTTGCGCTGGTAATAATCCGGAAAGTAAAGAACCTGTAGGGG
>DATCHY010000284.1:0-6556 GCA_036508065.1 Geomonas sp.
CGTCGTACACCGGCAGGGGAAATTGTTGTTTAACGTCGAGCCCTCTTTTATTAAGGCGATGGGCAAGGGCATTTTCGTAAACCTTTTCGAAATGACCGTGGCGCAGAAAGCGATGGATATCGAAAGAGGTTTCGCGGACGATATCCCATAGGCAATTAATATCCATAAGTTTGACCGCCCTGAGGCTCGATTTAGACTTACCTTTTTGTGCCTTTTGTGCCTTTTTGTGGCAATAGGTTTGAAGGTTTAATGCCTTATTCCCCGCGCAGGCTCCGCACCGGATCGAGCTTGAACACGGACACCATCGGCCCCAGGCCATTATCGATAGCCTTTCGTACGGGAAGAGACAGTTGCCAGAAAAAAGGAAGTACAAGAACTAAGAAAAAATTCACACCTGAAAAAACATCTAGCCACAAAAAGGCGCAAAAGGCACAAAAAAAACTTTATAAAATGTACCAACGCTCTTATGACAGATTGCTTTAGTTATAGTGAAAAATCCTGACTAAGGATGTACTTCTTGACTTGCAGTTTTGATGCTCCGAAATTTATCAGAAGACCATGTTCAATTTTTGATGATCTAAGATAGCCGAGGATTTGAGCAATATTCTCATCAGCAAGAGCCTTGCTAGCCTTCAATTCTACAATCAACCGATTATCAATGAAGAGATCCGCGTAGTAGTCACCGAGGAGGGTCCCGTCCTCATCGTACACCGGCAGGGGAAACTGTTGTTTAACGTCGAGCCCTCTTTTATTAAGGCGATGGGCAAGGGCGTTTTCGTAAACCTTTTCGAAATGACCGTGGCGCAGAAAGCGATGGATATCGAAAGAAGTTTCGCGGACGATATCGCAGAGGCAATTAATATCCATAAGTTTAACCGCCCTGAGGCTTGATTTAGATTTACCTTTTTGTGCCTTTTGTGCCTTTTTGTGGCAATAGGTTTTGAGGTTTAAGGCCTTATTCCCCGCGCAGGCTCCGCACCGGATCGAGCTTGAACACGGACACCATCGGCCCGAGGCTTCCCAAGAGCGCCAGGAAGAGGCTCACCCCCAGGGAGATTCCGGCCATCCAGGGGATGAACTCGGCCGAGGCGGCAAAGACCGTCCGGGTGATGAACTGGGCGACGAGGCTGCCGAGCAGGTACCCCGCAAGCCCCCCCAGCACCCCGAGCAGTGCGGCCTCGCCGCAGAAGATCAGCATGACCTCCCAGCGGGTCCCCCCCATCGCCTTCATGAGTCCGATCTCCTTGCTCCGCTCCAGCACCGTCGTGCTCATGGTCCCGGTCACGGAGCTGCCCGCGGAAATCAGCACCACCGCCGTCACCATGATCATCAGCAGCTTGACCTTGGCGAGCAGCCCCTCGGAGGTGCGTGCAGTCTGACGCACTTCGCTCACCTTTGCCGAAGGGAGCAGCAGTTGGAGTGCGGCCGCGCTCTTCTTGAGGCTGTCTCCTCCGGCGGTGACCATGAGCCGGACCAAGGTGGCTTGACCGTCCAGGCCGAGTGCCCGCTGAAGTTCCGGCAGGGAAAGGAACAGCAGGCCGTCCTCCTCGCCACCGGAGGAGACTATCCCCGAGACGCGCAGTCGCACCGTTTGTCCCTTACCGGCGAGTTCCATGGTATCGCCGGTCCTGAGCTTCAAGCGGGTCGCCAGATCCAGGCCCACCAGGGTCTCACCGGCCGCGGGCCAGCTCCCCTTGAGCTGCCACCAGGGGAACAGGCGGCGGATGTCCGCGAAGTTGACACCCTCCACCATGAGATCGGCATCCTTCCAGTGCAGTGCGCCGCGCAGATGAAACGAGCGCTCGGCCTTCAGGCCGCTCTTCGCCAAGGCATCCTCGACATCGCGCTGCTTCAGGTAGGCGGGCTCGCTGATGACGCCGAAATTGAGACCGCCGCTACCCACGTCAAGCCGTGCCGACTCGGGAAGGACCACAAGGTTGGCCCCGTATTTACGCACCTCCTCGGCCACGCGCTTCCCCATGGAGTAGGAAACGATACCAAGGGCCGTGGCAAGGCTCGACGCCATGGCCAGCACTGCCAGGAGCAGCACGGTGCGCCCCTTGCGATGGGCAAGTGCCTTCAAAACCAGTTGGAGCAGCCAGCGACGCCTGTGCATATTATCCTTTCAGAACCCGTACCGGCTCAATGAGGAGCGCCCGCCGCAGGGGCGCCACACTGCCGGCCAGGGCAACGACGAAGGCAGAGGCGATTGCGGTGGGGAAGAGCCAGAGAGGTGAAACTATGGTCGAGTTGAAGACGGTGCGGCTGATGAGCTCTGACAGTTGTTCACCCAGAAGGTAACCGACAAACCCGCCTGTCAGGGAGATGATCAGGGTTTCGCCGATGAAAATCGTGCTGATCTGGAAGCGGTCGGCGCCGACTGCCTTCATGAGGGCAATCTCCCGGCTGCGCTCGGCCATTGAGGCCATGAGGCTGGTCGAGACGGCGGTGGCGGAAGCGCCCAGCGCCAGCACGGTGAGGAAAATCATCACAGCGTTGAGCTTTTTAAGCAGCGCCCCTTCCGCGCTGGCGATCTGCCAGATCGGCTTGGCCCGGCTGCCGCCCATCACCTCTTCCACATTCTTTGCCACCGAGGTCACATAGGCCGTGCAGTACCACTTCTCGTACTCGTCCTTGGACATGGTGGCCGGGTCCTTCTTGCCGAAATCGTCCATCGGCACCGTGAGAGCGCTCACCAGCACGCGGGACACCTTCCCCTGCTGCTCCATGAGCTCCTGAACCGTCACCAGGGGCGCGAAAAGCTGCTCCTCCTCGAAGCCGCCGGTGGTGACGATGCCGCAGACACGAAAGCGCTGGGTGCGTCCGTGTATCGCCGCCGCTACCTCGCTGCCGACGGCAACCCGGAGCCTGCGGGCCAGGGCGGCACCGATGATCGCCTCATCGGCGGCGGCGGGCCAATTGCCCTGCACCTCCCACCAGGGGGCGATCCCCTTGATCCCCTGGACCGAGGACTCCTCACCGGGCACCTCCAGCCGCTTGGTGAACCAGGTCCCGGAGACCACGCCGCGCTCCCGCCTGGTTCCGGCGCTGAATTCGGCGACGCCGAACAGGTAGGGGTTGAACCCGGTGATGTTGTACTTCCAGAAGACCGTCTTGATTTTGGGGAGGTCGGCTTCGCGCAGGTAGCCGCCGCCTTCCAGGGCGGCAGGCTCCAGCAGGATGTTGGCCCCGTAGCTCCTGAGCTCCAGCGCCATCTTGTGGGATACCTCGCCGGCTATGCCGAGAAACGCCGTGGCCACCGCGGCGCCCATCGTGATGGAGATGAATACCAGCAGCACCGACTTGGGGCGTTTGAGGAAGGAGTTTTTGAGGATACGAATCAGCACAGTTATCCGCCGCAAAGGGAACAATAAAACAAGAAGACGACAAACCAACTACTAAAACATTTAGCCACAAAAAGGCACAAAAGGCACAAAGAAAACCAATCACCATTAGTGCTTCAGACTAAGTTACAGGCCTACTTCTTGTCTTTGACCAGCGTTGTCCGGTTCGATTCTTGCCTGCAAAACCACAAACGACAAATTGGCCACAAAACGCACTAAAGCTTGAAGATGTTTTTTGCGCCTTTTGTGCCTTTTTGTGGCGAAAAGATTTTGTGTTGTTTGGTGATTTCAACTTTACTCGGTCAATCTGCCGAATTTTACACTCTACGGCACGGCGATTGTCGAAAGCAAACGGGACACTGCTGGTCTTTGACAGAGATATCTATCATGTTTGTTTACAAAAAAGAGTACAGTTAGCTTCTGTTTTACCCTTTGTGTCTTTTGAGCGTTTTTGTGGCAACAAGAGATTTGGTCAGATTCGCTTGGCTTATCGTTTTTCAATCCACCAATCGAACGCGCAGTTCTTCGGGGAGCGTTTCCTTGAGCTTGGCCACCGTCTTCTGCATGCGGCGCCAGGCGATTACCCCCCAGACCACGACGGCGAACATCATGACGTGCTTTACCCCGAGGGCAGCAATCTGATGGTTGCCGGCGGCGTTGGCCCACTCGAAGCTGGTGTAGAAGATGGTGCGGGGGACCCCCCCCAGGATGACCCACCAGAGGGCGAACTTGAACAGCTTCACCATATGGCGGTTGGTCTTCAGGAAGAAGAGCGTCGCCTCGGGCGTATTCATGGTCGCCTGGATGCGGATGATGGCATGCAGGGCGAAGCCGCTCCCCACCAGCAGGCCGGTGGCCATGTCGTGGAAATAGTTGTTCATCATGATGGCTACGCCGAGCCCCGGGCTGATATGCATTGCGTTATTTCCTCTGTAAATTGAACATGTTGACTATCTATTTCTTAAAGGCAATTACCGGGCAGACTCCTGATTACTCCAGCCTGCGTCGCGACGTAAGATAACAGAAGCGGCAGGGATTGGGAATAAAAAAACTGCCAAAGCAGGCGGCAATCGGGAGGGGGACATTGACGACCTTTCCAGGGCCAAACCGGTCCGGTTGCCGGTTGGCGTCGTGAAATGGAGTGGATTAAGGCGCGAGCCTGGGGCCAACATGATTCCAGAATATGATCCGGGATTTAGCTGCCGGCGCGTTCGCTATTTGAACTCGAAAGTCTTGATCCCGCCACTGCCTGCGGGCTCCTGCTTTTCGCGGGCGGCCTTTTCCTCTTCTGCCTGATAGGGATTTTCGGACCTGCCGTCACAGTAATGATCGCACACTGACTTCGTTTCCCTGCAGGCACGCCGTAAGTCCTGGATCTCGATGTCGTTGGGCGAGGAGATCCTGGACAGGCACTCGTCACTCTTCTTGGTGCAGTTTCCCTGACAAACCTCGAATTCGTCCGCGACTGCGGATTGGGCCATCAGTATGACTATTCCCGCTACCAGAACAAGGATTTTTTTCATTTTCAAAGGACCTCCATGATTTTGCTCAGTGAGGCAACCGGTTAGCACAAAAGGGTGACCCCAAGCGGCCGGATATTCAAGCAGATGCCGGTCGGCTGCCGACGGCGCTGTGGCTGGGAAACAAGCGGCGCGCCCGGCTGGCGCGCCGCAGGGAGCACCTCTAGAGCTTCTTGATCGTGCTGTAGTAAGAGACATAGAGGTCGACGATCTTCTGGTCCCAGTCGAACTTCGGATCGATCACCATGGCACCGGTCTTGTCGATGAAACCACACTTGCCCCCGACCTTAACCGGGGCCAGGCCGTCGGCGAAGATGGAGCCTGCATCGAACTGGGCCTTGATGACCATGGTTCCCTTCTTGTCCATGTAGCCGATCTTCTTGTTTTCCACGACCGGAGCGAGCCCTTCGGAGAAGAGCGTGGGAGCGACGAAGTCCCGGGCGATGACCTGCTTGCCGGCGCTGTCGATCAGCTGCCACTTGGAACCGGTCCTGACTGCAGCAACCCCCTCATGGAAGCTGGTTGCGTCATCGTACTGGGCGGGGATGACCATTTTGCCGGAGTGATCGATGAAACCGAGCTTGCCGTAGACGCCGTTCACCTTCACCAGCGCCATCCCCTCCTGGAACATGGCCGCCTCGTCGAAGCCGGCCGGAATGGCGAGCTTGCCGTTGGCATCTATGAAGCCGTACTTCTTGTCGATCTTAACCGCAGCCATGTCCTCGGTGAACTGCTTCGCGTCGTCGAAGGCGGGCTTGATGGCCATCTTGCCGGTCTTGTCGATGAAGCCCGCCTTGAACTTACTCTTGTTGTCCACCACGATGACCGCGGAAAGCCCCTGGGTAAAGGCGAAGGTGGCGACGTACATGGACTCGGTGACCCGCTTGCCGGTCTTGTCTATGTACCCCCAGCGGTCGCCCGACTTAACCGCGGCGAGCCCGTCCTTGAAGATGGAGCCGGAGTCGAAGGTGGGCGCAATGACCATCTTGCCGCTCGGGTCGATGTAACCGTCCTTGCCATGCATGCGGACCGCTGCGAGCCCCTCGGAGAAGAGGGAGGCGTTGTCGTACATGGCGGGGATGACGAGCTTTCCGCTCTTGTTGCAGTAGCCGTACTTTCCGCCGCTTTTCACCAGCATCCGGGATGTGTCATTCCCCTTGGTTTCGTCACGGTGGCAGGCGGTGCAAAGGACCAACAGTACCAGCGAAAGACCGAGTATACGTTTCATGGCATCATTCTCCTGTTTTCAAGTTGGTAAATTTGTCGAAGAGTTTCTGGAACTCGTCCTCAGCAAGGTTCTTGTAGTATTCCGAGCGGCAGGCGACCACCAGCGTGCGAGCACCCTCCTCGCCCCGGAGCGCCCCGACCAGGTCGCGCCGGTACAGGATCAGACGCCAGATCAGCGCAAGCGATGCCATGGCGAAACCGGCATAAAGAATGGAGAGACCGCGCTCCTTGATGACGTAAAAACGGACCCAGAACGGCATTTCCCTCATCTCCAGACGGTAGCCGTTGAAGCTGAAGACCCCGTTTTTCGGGAGGGTACCCTCGGCGACCTTGCGCCCGTCCTGCTCGACGGCCAGGGTGAAGGTCGGGTTCTTGAACTCCTGGGTCCGAGTGGCGGCGACGCCGTCTTCCAGGACGTAGTCCGGGTAAAAGCGGGCACGGAACACGAACCCGGCAAGTTTGAAG
>DATCHY010000285.1:0-6328 GCA_036508065.1 Geomonas sp.
CGAGAGGGAAGGGACCAACTGCGAGAACCTCCCTGAGACCTACGAGTTCCTAAAGAAGCTGCGTGCCTATCTGGACCTGAAATACCCGGACCGCATGTTGCTGGCCGAGGCGAACCAGTGGCCTGAGGACGCGGCATCCTATTTCGGGGGGGGCGCTGCCTGCCACATGGCGTTTCATTTCCCGCTCATGCCCCGCATGTTCATGGCCGTGCAGATGGAGGATTCCTTCCCGATCAGCAACATCCTGCAGCAGACCCCCGCCATCCCGCTAGAGTGCCAATGGGCGCTGTTTCTGCGCAACCATGACGAGCTGACCCTGGAGATGGTGACCGATGAAGAGCGCGACTATATGTACCGCATCTACGCCAGCGACCTCCGGGCCCGCATCAACCTGGGGATCCGGCGCCGGCTCGCCCCGCTGATGGGGAACGACCGGCGCAAGATCGAGCTCATGAACGTGCTCCTCTTCTGCCTGCCGGGGACGCCGATCATCTACTACGGCGACGAGATCGGCATGGGCGACAACTTTTACCTGGGCGACCGCAACGGCGTGCGGACTCCGATGCAGTGGAGTCCCGACCGCAATGCCGGATTTTCGCTCACCAACCCGCAGAAGCTCTATCTTCCGGTGATAATCGATCCCGAGTACCACTTCGAGGCGCTGAACGTCGAGAACCAGGCCAAGAACCCTTCCTCGCTGCTTTGGTGGATGAAGCGGCTGATCGACCTGCGCAAGCGCTTCAAGGCGTTCGGCCTGGGGAGCCTGGAGTTCATTACCCTGGAAAACCCGAAGGTCCTCGGCATGATACGGAAATACGAGGATGAAACCATCTTCGTCTTGATCAACCTCTCCCGCTCTGCCCAGTTTGTGACCATAAACCACCCCCGTTTCACCGGTTCCTATCTCGAGGACATGCTGAGCCGCAACAGGTTTCCCGCCATCAAGGATGCTCCCTACGTGATTCTGGTGGGCCCCTACGGATACCACCTGATGCTGCTGACCGAAGGCGGCGAGAAAGCCGCCTCAGAAGGCGCGTTGCCCGAGCTCTCGGTCGCCGGGCCCTGGGAAAACATCCTGAAAGGGGCGGGTCTGCGCCAGCTCGAGCAGTCGATCCTCCCCGAATACCTGAAGAAATGCCGCTGGTTCCAGGGGAAAGGCCGCACCGTCGCGCGGGTCAGCCTGGTGGAGAAAATCCCCTTCGCCATCGACAGCTCCTCCATCATTGTGACATTTATCGAGGTGAGCTACACCGAGGGAAGCACGGAAACCTACCTGCTGCCGCTGCACTATCTGCCCCAGGAGGGAGGGGGAGACGCCATCCAGAACGGCTATCCCAGGGCTTTCATCAGTTCAATCAGGGTCGATGACCATGGGGGGATCCTCTACGACGGGCTGGCCAACGGGCAGTTCCGGCAGATCCTCTTTGAGCTGATCGCCCGGAGAAGGGGGGTGCGTGCCGGGGGGGGGAGGTTGTCGGGCCGGCCCGGAACGGGATTCGCCGCCCTTCTGGGAGAGAAGCAGCTCCCCCTCGCCTCGCAGGTCGGCAAGTTGGAGCAGAGCAACAGCGCCGTCGTCTACGACAACAGCTTTTTCCTCAAGCTCTACCGGCGCATGGAGGAGGGGGGCCAACCCGAGGTGGAGATCGGCAGGTTTCTCACCGAACGGACCGGTTTCAGCCAGGTGGCGCCCCTGGCGGGGGTGCTGGAATACCGGCGCAGCGGTGCGGAGCCGGTCACTCTCGCCCTCTTGCAGGGCTTCGTCGCCAGCCAGGGGGACGCCTGGACGCTCACGCTGGGCGAGCTGACACAGTTCCTGGATCGGGTGCTGGCGCGCCGGGAGGAGGCCAAGGAGCGGTCGCAGCCCGAGGCAGCCGTGCCACTGGTGCAACCAGATGCCGACGCCGCCGGACTCTCGCCGGGTTTGCTGGAGATGATGGGAGGCTTTTATCCGGAGATGGTGGCGCTCCTGGGCAGGCGCACCGGAGAGTTCCATCTGGCCCTTTGTTCCAGGTACGACGACCCCGCATTCACTCCCGAGCCGTTCGCCCTTTTGTACCAGCGTTCCGTCTATCAGTCCATGCGCAGCCGCGCCAAAAAGGTGTTCGAGCTTTTGCGCAGGAATCTGGAGAAGATCCCGCAGCTGCGCACCGAGGCGGAAGGGCTCCTGGGTCGCGAGCAGGAGATCCTGGCCGTCCTGCAGAAGTTCACGGTAGGCAAATTTTCGGCATGGAAAACGCGCATCCACGGCGACTATCATCTCGGCCAGGTCCTTTATACGGGGAACGATTTCATCATCATAGATTTCGAGGGTGAACCGGTCAAGTCGCTGAGCGAGAGGAGGATAAAGCAGTCTCCCCTGCGGGACGTGGCCGGCATGATGCGCTCTTTTTCCTACGCGGCGTATGCGGTGCTCATGCAGCGCAGTCAAATGCGCGCCGAGGACATCCCGTTTCTCGAGCCGTGGGCGGAGACCTGGTCTCGCTACAACGCCGGTGTCTTCCTCGCCTCCTATCAAAAGATCGTGGCCGGTTCAGGGCTGTTGCCGAAGGAGCCCGAAGATGTAGAAACCATGCTGCAAACCTTCCTGCTCGACAAGGCGATTTACGAGTTGGGCTACGAGCTCAACAATCGACCCGGCTGGGTCTCCATCCCGTTGAGGGGGATCTTGGGACTGCTTAAACCGGAGAGTGTCAGGCCAAAGGGAGAGAACCTCTGAGACGCAGCAATGGAAAGCAGTAGCGCCAATCGGGAAAATAAAAGGGCACCCGCAAGGGGTGCCCCTACCGGATCCGGGGTTTTAAGCGTGTTTTTCGCCAGGCTCTTTTCCTTCCTTTGAACTGTGCTCGATCACCGCGTTGACCACGGCTCCCACCAAAATGACGAACCCGCTGATATACAGCCACAGGAGCAGGATGATGACGGCGCCCAAACTGCCGTAGGTCTTGTCGTAGGAACTGAAATTGTTGATGTAAAAAGAGAAGGCCAGCGATACCAATATCCAGCACGGGATCGCGAAGACCGACCCTGGAGTGATCCATTTCCATTTCTGTTCCACGTCAGGCGTGAAGACATAGACGATCGCCACTGCCAGTGCAAGAAGAAACAGGATCACCGGGATTAGCATCAGGTTCCAGGCTATCCCGAACAAAGGACCGAAATAAAACCTTGCTGCTATCAGATTGCCTATCTTTGCTCCGAACATAAGAAGGGCCAACGCCAGAAGAATCAACAAGGAAAGGGTGATCACCAGGGCAATGGCAGTCAGGCGCACCTTCCAGAACGGCCTCCCTTCCTTCACCTCGTACAGTTTGTTCATGGCCTTCATGATGGAGACGACGGCTTTGGAGGAAGCCCAGAGGGCAAGAAGAAATCCCAGGGAGAGCAGTCCCTGCTTTTTATTCATAAAGAGGGCCCTGATATTGTCCTGGAGCAGATCGAAGACCTGCCCGGGAAGCATTCTCTCGGCGCTGTTCAACACATAGTCCATGAGATGAGGAATGGGAAGGTAGCCGATGGCGGTCGTCAGAAAGAGGAAAAAGGGAAACAGGGCGAAGAGAAAATAAAACGCCATGGCTGCGGCATGTGATGAACAATCCGCTTCGTTCACCTTATGGTAAACCCGTTTGCCCAACTCAAGGTAACCGATGGAGCCTAATTTGAAGTAGCTGCGAATTGAGAACATTGACGACTCCCGGCGCTTGCGCCATAGACCTCCGGACCTGGACCCAGCCGCCACTTTTCAGGCAGCCTCTTTTCTTTTTTGCTTAAGGCTCTCTTTGAGCAGCGCCATCATATCGACCACCTTCGACGGCTGGGGTGGCTTCGCCTGGGGCCTCGGCTCCCGCCCGCGCGCTTTTTCCTCGATGATCCTTTTCAGGTCGTCGAGATAGGTGTCCTTGTACTTGGCGGGATCGAACTTTGTGGTCAGCTGATCGATAAGGGAGAGCGCGAGTTCTACCTCCTGCTCGCGCAGGTTCTCGCCCTTGGGCAATTTCAGCTCGCTTGGGCTCCTGACTTCGTCCTTGAAGCGTATCTCGTTCAAGATAAGGAGGTCGTCCAAGGGCTTGACAACGCCGAGACTCCCTCTGTTCCTCAGCACGTAATTGGCAATGCCGACCTTTCCCGACCTCTTCAGCGCCTCTCTCAGCAGTGCATATGCCTTCGGCCCGGATTTGTCCGGTTCGAGATAGTACGGTTTTTCGAAATACCGCGTGTCGATCTCCTTTTCATCCACGAAATCGATGATGTCGATCAGATGCGTTTTTTCCAGACTCGCGTTCTCGAAGTCCTTGTCGGTAAGCACGATGTATTCACCGTCGATATACTCGTAACCTTTGACAATCTCTTCATAGGGGACTTCCTTGTTATCTTTTTTGCAGACGCGGAGGTATTTTATCGGGCACAAATCACTTTTACGGAGCATGTCGAGATCGAGGGTGTTGCTTTCCGAACCGCTGAAGAGTTTCACCGGGATATTGACGAGCCCAAAGCTGATCGAGCCGGACCAAATCGCTCTCATAATCGTGAACCTCCCCGGGGCACTAAAACCTTCCTCCACCTTTGCGGAATTTTACCACACCAGCCGGCAAATTCTCGTGAATCTGGCGCCGATAGGAACTTCTTCACCGGTTGAGGCTGCGCCCTGCCGGGTAACGTCGTCAGCGCCGCAGCCGGAGGGGAAGAGGGCGTCTCTTCGTAGTTTTTCCTGAAGTGATGGTGCAGCTGCAAGGAATCTTTGAAGATTGACAAAATGCTTTAAGGCTCTACATTGTTAGCGTGCGCCATAAGTCAGTGGCGCTGGAGAGACTCATGGCGGAGAGCGTAGCAGAAAGGTCTCGGGCTAAAAGGCTGTGGGATTCCAGGGGGTTTCGCTGGGGTCTTGGCATACCGGTCGCCCTCGCCCTGGTGCTCTATATCGCGTCCCTTTTCATTGATGAACCTTTGCGCCGCATCACGGAAAAGAAAATAAACCGCGATCTCAAAGGGTATTCGGTCCGGCTGCCGAAGTTACATCTCCAGTTGATAGGCCTCTCCCTGACACTGAAAGGACTGACCGTACAGCAGCAGGCGCATCCCGATCCTCCCATTGCCAACTTCCCCTATCTCAAGGCCAGCATCCACTGGCGCGAGATCCTCTCGGGCCAGCTGGTCGCCGAGTTCCTGCTGGACCAGCCGAAACTGAACATCAACTTGAAGCAACTGCGCAGCGAAGCAGCCAGCCAGGTCTCACTCAAGGAGCGCGGCTGGCAGCAGGCGGTGGAGGACATCTATCCGTTCAAAGTAAACAAATTGACCATCAACGACGCCACCATCACCTATATCGATCAGGACCCGAAACGGCCTCTCGTCCTGAGCCATCTGAACCTCCAGGCCACCAATTTCCGCAACCTCCACCTGCCGGACCAGGTCTATCCCTCCTCGTTCCATCTGGACACGGCGATTTTTGGCACCGGGCACGGCAGTGTCGATGGCAAGGCGAATTTCCTGGGGGAGCCCTATCCCGGCATGAAGGCGAGCCTCAAGCTGGAAAAGATCCCGATTGATTATTTCAAGCCGGTCGTTGCCCGCGCGAACCTCTCCATTCAGGGCGGGGTGCTCCGGGCCTCCGGCAGCGCGGAATATGGGCCCAAGGTGAAAACAGCCCACCTGGAAGACCTGAACATCCAAGGGATGAACATCGATTATATCCATTCGCACCGCACCGCTGGCGCCGAAAAAAAGCGTGCGGCCGTGGTGGGGAAGACGGCCAGGCAGGCTAGCAACAAGCCCGGGCTCTTGATCCGCGCAGATCAGTTGAGCCTGACGGGATGCACCCTGGGTATGGTGAATGAGGATGCCAGCAAACCGTACCGCCTGTTCCTTGCCGATACCGATATCCACCTGAAGAACTTTTCCAACCAGTTTTCCCAGGGACCTGCGACGGCGCGGTTGAAGGCCAAATTCATGGGAAGCGGCATCACGACGGCATCGGCAAATTTCCGGCCCGAGAAAGCGGGACCCGATCTCGATCTCTACGTCAAAATCGAGGATACCCGGCTGACGGCGATGAACGATCTGCTGCGCGCCTATGGGGATTTCGATGTCTCCGGCGGGTCCTTTTCCCTCGTCACCGAGTTACACGTCAAAAATGACGCCATTTCCGGCTATATCAAACCGTTCTTCAAGGAAATCAAGGTCTATGACAGACGCAAGGATAAGGATCGGGGCATCTTTCATCAAATGTACGAGATGCTGGTCGGCGGGGTCGCCAAGCTGCTTGAGAACAGGCCGCGCCAGCAGGTAGCCACCAAGGCAGATATTACAGGGTCGTTGAAAAATCCGGAAATCA
>DATCHY010000286.1:0-4919 GCA_036508065.1 Geomonas sp.
GATGACAAAAATCTTGAACCTCCATCATGGCATCACAGCGAAGTGTCCGACCCCTGCCAGCTGTCTCAACGAGATAACGGTTGATGGAGTGCCCAAGGCTTGCGAAGTCCTTCAATACTGGCCATGCCGGATTGGGCGCCAAAGGAGGTAACGCTGCTTTTACGTTGTTATTGCTCGCCCCAGCGACCTCAGGAAAAGTGCCCCGCAGGGGGAGGCTCTGGCATTCGGATTCGGGCTTCCATGTGCCCTGTTCCCGGTTCGGCACCCCCAATGAGAAAAAAAAGAGTGAAGAAAACAAAAGCCTTGACTTTGGCTGCCGGAATTGGTAAAAAGTTCGAGTTGCACGAAGCAGGAAAGCAGGCGCGTAGCTCAGGGGTAGAGCACTAGCTCGACACGCTAGGGGTCGGCGGTTCGAAACCGCCCGCGCCTACCATCAGAAAATAACCTTCAGTACGAGGTTCGACGGAGGCATCGAGTTTTCGGTGCCTCTTTCTGTTTGTTCAAAGGACTGTTTGTCAAAAGGGGCTTTGTGATGAATGAGATAAAGGTTAAGCTTCCGGATGGCTCCGAAAGAACCCTGCAGGATGGGGCAACGATTTTCGATCTCGCCGCTTCCATCGGTACCGGGCTCGCCAAGGCGGCCATCGCCGGGAAGATCGACGGCAACCTGGTCGACCTCTTCACGCCGCTTTTCGACGGCGCCCGCGTGGAGATCGTCACGGAGAAAAGCCCCGAGGCCCTCACCATCATCCGGCACTCAACCTCGCACCTGATGGCCCAGGCCGTGAAGGCCCTCTTCCCGCAGGCGAAGGTCACCATCGGCCCCTCCATCGAGACCGGTTTCTACTACGACTTCGACGTGGATCATCCCTTCACCCCGGAAGATCTGGAAAAAATAGAAGCCAAGATGCGCGAGCTCGCCAAGGCCGACCTGAAGATCGTTCGCTCCGAGCTCTCCAGCGCTGACGCGATCGCCCTCTTCAAGGGGATGGGCGAGGACTACAAGGTCGAGCTGATCACGGACCTCGGCGCGGAGGTTGTCTCGCTCTACACCCAGGGGGACTTCACCGACCTCTGCCGCGGACCGCATCTCCCCAAGACTTCGCTCATCAAGGCCTTCAAGCTTACCTCCATCGCGGGCGCCTACTGGCGCGGCGACGAGAAGCGCCCCATGCTGCAGAGGGTGTACGGCACCGCCTTCGCCGACAAGAAGGAACTGGACGCGTACCTCGCCCGGATCGAGGAGGCGAAGAAGCGCGACCACCGGAAGCTCGGCCGCGAACTCGACCTCTTCTCCTTCAGCGACGAGGTGGGAGCGGGCCTGGTCATCTGGCACCCGAAGGGCGCCATGCTCCGGACCGCCCTTGAGGACTTCGAAAGGAAGGAGCACCTGAAGCGCGGCTACGACATCGTGCTCGGCCCCCAGATCCTCAAGACCGAACTCTGGCAGCGCTCCGGCCACTACGACAACTACCGCGAGAACATGTACTTCACCACGATCGACGAGCAGAGCTACGGCGTGAAGCCGATGAACTGCCTGGCCCACATGATGATCTACAAGTCGCACCTGAGAAGCTACCGCGACCTGCCGCTGCGCTACTTCGAACTCGGCACCGTGCACCGCCACGAGCGCGCGGGCGTGCTGCACGGCCTGCTGCGCGTGCGCGGCTTCACCCAGGACGACGCCCACATCCTGTGCACCCCGGAACAGCTCGATGCCGAGATCAAGGGCGTGCTCGCCTTTGTCGCCGACGTCATGGGCATCTTCGGCTTCGAGTACGAGATGGAACTCTCCACCCGCCCCGAGAAGTCGATCGGAAGCGACGCGGACTGGGAGCAGGCGACCAAGGCGCTCCTCTCGGCGCTCCAGGATTCCGGCCGCGACTTCGAGATCAACGAGGGGGACGGCGCCTTCTACGGTCCCAAAATAGACATCAAGCTCCGCGACGCCCTTGACAGGCGTTGGCAGTGTGCTACAATCCAGTGCGATTTTACCCTGCCCGAGCGCTTCGAGCTCACCTACGTCGACGCCGACGGCGAGAAGAAGCGTCCCGTCATGGTGCACCGCGTGATTCTGGGCGCCATCGAGCGCTTCATCGGCGTCCTCATCGAGCACTACGCGGGTAATTTCCCGACCTGGCTCGCGCCGGTCCAGGCGACCGTCGTCACGGTCACCGACAGCCAGATCCCCTACGCGGAGGCAGCCTTCAACACGCTGCGCGCGGCGGGCGTCCGGGTGCAGAAGGATTTCCGCAACGAAAAGCTCGGCTTCAAGATCAGGGAAGCCCAGCTGCAGAAGATACCGTACATGCTGGTCGTGGGGGACAAGGAGGTCGAAAGCGGCCTGCTTGCGCCGAGGTTCAGGGACGGCAAGAACCTCGAAGGCATGACCCCGGAACAGTTCATTTCATTCATCGAATCAGAAGTTAAAAGCTTTCATTAGGAGGTGGCGTCATAGCTAAACCTACAGTAAACATCAATCAGACCATCAGGGCCAAAGAAGTAAGGCTAGTCGGTGCCGAAAGCGAACAGCTCGGAATTCTGCCGCTCCGCGAGGCCCTGGCGCTGGCCGAGAGCCAGCAACTGGATTTGGTAGAGGTTTCGCCGACAGCCGTACCTCCGGTTTGCCGTATCATGGATTACGGCAAGTTCAAATATCAGCAGGCAAAGAAGCAGGCGGAAGCCAAGAAGAAGCAGGTTCAGGTCGAGTTGAAGGAAGTGAAGCTGCGCCCCAAGACCGACGTGCACGACCTCGAATTCAAGGTGAAGCATGTGCGACGCTTCCTGGAAGAGGGGAACAAGGCGAAGATCACCGTCGTTTTCCGCGGACGCGAGATCACGCACCAGGAGCTCGGCATGGCCGCCCTGGAGAAGTTCTCCGCGGAGCTTGCGGACATAGCGATCGTCGAGGTGCGGCAGAAGATGGAAGGGCGCAGCATGTTCATGATTGTGGCCCCCAAGGTAAAAGTGAAGTAAACACCACCATAAAGGAGTCGTAACCAATGCCTAAAATGAAGACCCATAGGGGCGCCGCCAAGCGTTTTAGCAAGACCGGCACAGGCAAGATCAAGATGAGCCACGCATTCACGAGCCACATCATGACCTCCAAGTCGACGAAGAACAAGCGTAACCTCCGCAAGGGCGGCATCGTTGCTGCTGCCAACCACAAGGCGATCGCCTGCCAGATTCCGTACAAATAAACCGGGGACCAGCGGTCAGGGACCAGGGACTGGGAACTGCACTTTGAGAGGCTCCGCCTCTCTTTTGCCGTCTCCGACCCGCCGCCCCTGATCTTTTGATCCCGTTGCGAGAGTCCGAGAACCGTGAGGAAATGTCTCCCCTTGCGGATCCGGCTAATAAAAACCAGAAGGAGTACGTATGCCAAGAGTAAAGCGCGGTTTTAAAGCGAGACACAGAAGAAACAAGGTATTGAAGCTTGCCAAGGGCTACCGCGGCGCGAGAAGCAAACTGTTCAGAAGCGCCACCGAGGCGGTGGACCGTGCGCTTAACTACGCGTTCCGCGACAGAAGGGTGAAGAAGAGGGACTTCAGGTCGCTCTGGATCACCAGGATCAACGCTGCAGCGAGGATCAACGGTCTCTCCTACAGCAAACTGATCCACGGCCTGAAGCTGGCGAAGGTCGAAATCGACAGAAAAGTCATGGCCGACCTGGCCGTTTCCGATCCCAAAGGTTTCGCGGCGATAGCCGCTGTAGCCCAAGCCAACTTTTAATACTTACCGCGGGCATAAAAAAGAAATGAGATAGCGATGTCTCATTTCTTTTTTTTATACGGGAATAGGGTCAAAAGATCATGAAGGATAAACTTGAAGCACTTTTAAGCGACGCCGTAGCCGAGCTTGGCCTCGCCGCCACGGAAGACGGACTGCAGGAGCTGCGGGTCAAGTACCTGGGGAAAAAGGGGGCGCTCACCGCCGTCATGAAGGGGCTGGGAGCGCTCAGCGCCGAGGAGCGTCCGGCCATAGGCCAGGTGGTGAACTCGGTGAAGGGGCGCCTCGAAGAGGCCTTCGACTCCCGCGCCCAGGAGATCCGCGAGCAGGTGAAGGCGGCTCGTCTTTCCGGCGAGCGGCTGGACGTGACGCTGCCGGGAAGGCGCCGTGCCGTCGGTTCCAAGCACCCGATCACGCTGGTGACCGAAGAGATCTGCGCCATTTTCGCGGCCCTTGGCTTCGCTGTTGCCGAGGGGCCCGAGGTGGAGCACGACTTCTACAACTTCGAGGCGCTCAACTTCCCGAAGGACCACCCGGCGCGCGACATGCAGGACACCTTCTTCGTCGCCGAGAACGTGCTGCTCCGGACCCACACCTCGCCGGTCCAGATCCGCACCATGCTGAAGCAGCAGCCGCCGGTCCGCATCATAGCGCCGGGGACCGTGTACCGCTGCGACTCCGACGCCACCCACTCGCCCATGTTCCACCAGATCGAGGGGCTCATGGTCGACAAGGGGATCACCTTCGGCGACCTGAAGGGGATACTGACGCTCTTCATCAACCAGCTCTTCGGAAGCGACATCGGCGTCCGGCTGCGCCCCTCATTCTTCCCGTTCACCGAGCCGTCCGCCGAGGTCGACATCGCCTGCGTCATCTGCCGTGGCAAGGGATGCCGGGTCTGCAAGGAGACCGGTTGGCTGGAGATACTGGGCGCCGGCATGGTCGACCCCGAAGTGTACCGTCACGTTGGCTACGACTCCGAGATATACACCGGGTTTGCCTTCGGCATGGGTATCGAGCGGATCGCCATGCTGAAGTACGGCATCGCGGACATGAGACTGCTGTTCGAGAACGATCTCAGGTTTTTGAAGCAGTTCTGAGAATCCGTAAAACGTTGAGTCGTTAAATCGTCGAGTCGTAATATTACATTACCATGGCCTTTGTTAAGGTGCTGTGTCTTGGCTTAACGA
>DATCHY010000287.1:0-5557 GCA_036508065.1 Geomonas sp.
GCCGGTGGGCACGGCCCACCCTACGGCTCAGGTTCAGAATAGCCCCCTTTGCAAAAGGGGGAGCGTTGTCCAGCCTATAGCCGACAGACCGGATTGGAACGAAAAAAGGGACTCGCCAGAGTCCCTTTTTTCGTGTTAACGGTAGGCCGGTATATCGACAGCCACACCAGACCCACAACGTCCTAAAGCAGGAAATCGACCACCAGCCCCTTGATCTTGATGATCTGGGAGACGATCCTGATATGGTCCTTCTGCTCCCGCATGATCAGGTGGTAGAGCAGGTCCGCCTCCTTGTCGATCACGGTCATCACCTCGTGGGTGCGCCCGCTGAAACCTCCCCCGACCAGTTCGATCCGGTACGCCTCGGCGGAGACCTTCTTTGCCAGGGTGCCGATCAGCTCGCGAAACGCCTTGAAGTTGACGATGGTCGGTTCCTGTTCCAGGATCCCGCCGGCCTTGTCGATCTCCTCCTTGAGCCGCTGCAGCTCCCCGGTGTATTCCGATCCGCTCTTGGCGATCTGGGTGAGCCGGCCGGCAAAAAGCGCCGAGCCGGAGCTTGCGACTCCCTTGGTCGCCCCCCCCTTCGCCTTCTTGGCAATGCTGCGTGATTCGGTTTTATCGTTGATTCGCATAGGATACCGCTTTGGGTGGCCACGAGCTTTAGACGCATTGCATGCATCTTTGGCACTAGTAAAAACCTTGCTGCCCCAGCTGTCAAGGCGATTGTTCCCCCTCCCCCCGGCCCGGGCGGCTCCGGGAGGAGGGGGGAAAGGCTACCCCTTCAGCGTGGCGTGGGCTGCAGCCAGGCGTGCGATGGGAACCCGGAACGGCGAGCAGGAGACATAGTCGAGGCCGATCGAATCGCAGAAAATGACCGAGGCGGGATCGCCGCCGTGCTCGCCGCAGATGCCGAGCTTGATGCCGGGGCTCGTCTGACGCCCCTTTTCGCATCCCATCCTCACCAGCGCGCCCACCCCGATCTGGTCCAGGGTGACGAAGGGATCGTCCTCCAGGATGCCGTTCTCCACGTAGAAGGGGAGAAATTTGCCGGCATCGTCCCTGGAGAGGCCGAAGGTGGTCTGGGTCAGGTCGTTGGTCCCGAAGGAGAAGAAATCCGCCTCGGTGGCGATGCTGTCCGCCGTGATGGCGGCGCGCGGCAGCTCGATCATGGTGCCGATCAGGTAGTCGACCTTGACGCCGTAGCGGGCCATGACATCCTCGCAGACGGCTATCGCGTTGGCGCGCATCAGGCCGAGCTCCCTGGTGACCGAGACGAGCGGGATCATGATCTCGGGTACGATCTGGAACCCCTCGTCGCGCACCAGCTCGCAGGCCGCCTCCATGATCGCCTGCACCTGCATGTCGTAGATCTCCGGGAAGGTCACCCCGAGCCGGCAGCCGCGGTGCCCGAGCATCGGGTTGAACTCGTGCAGGAACTCGACCTTGTGGCGCAGCGTCTGGGCGGAGACCCCCATGGTGGCTGCCAGGGCCTCGATGTCCTTGGCCTCCTGGGGGAGGAACTCGTGCAGCGGCGGATCGAGGAGCCTGATGGTGACCGGGAGCCCCTTCATTTCCCGGAACAGCCCCATGAAATCACCCTTCTGCATGGGGAGAATCTTCAGAAGCGCGCGGCGCCGCCCCTCGATGTCGGCCGAGAGGATCATCTCCCTGACCGCGGCGATCCGGTTGGCGTCGAAGAACATGTGCTCGGTCCGGCACAGGCCGATCCCCTCGGCGCCGAACTCACGGGCGGTGCGCGCGTCGTGCGGGGTGTCCGCGTTGGCGCGGACCTTCATCCTGCGGAACTTGTCCACCCACCCCATCAGCGTGCGGAAGTCCCCGCTCACCCCTGCGGCGACGGTGGCGACCGCGCCGAGCATCACCTCGCCGGTCGAGCCGTCCAGGGTGATCACGTCACCCTTCGCGATGACCGTGCCGTCCTTCGCCGTGAACTGCCCCACGGCGTAATCCACCTTGATGTCCCCGCAGCCGGCGACGCAGCATTTCCCCATGCCGCGCGCCACGACCGCCGCGTGCGAGGTCATCCCGCCGCGTGCGGTCAGGATCCCCTGGGCCGCGTGCATGCCGTGGATGTCCTCGGGGCTCGTCTCCACCCGGACCAGGATCACCTTGAGGCCGAGCTTGGCGGCGGACTCGGCCTCGTCCGCTGTGAAGACCACCTCGCCCGAGGCGGCGCCGGGAGAAGCCGGGAGCCCCTTGGCGATGATCGTTTTCACGGCTTTCGGGTCGAGGGAGGGGTGCAGCAGCTGATCGAGCTGATTCGGAGCCACGCGCAGCACGGCGGTCTTCTCGTCGATCAGCCCCTCGGCCACCATGTCCACGGCGATCTTGATGGCAGCCTTCGCGGTCCGCTTGCCGCTCCTGGTCTGGAGCATGTAGAGGACACCCTTCTCGATGGTGAACTCTATGTCCTGCATATCCTTGTAGTGGCGCTCCAGGATGTCCCTGATCCCCGCGAGCTGCCCGTAGCAGTCGGGGAGCACCTCCTCCATGGAGGGGAGGTCGCCCGGCTTGTGCTTGGCCCTGTTGATCGGCTGCGGGGTGCGGATCCCCGCCACCACGTCCTCGCCCTGGGCGTTCACCAGGTACTCGCCGTAGAAGTAGTTCTCCCCGGTGGAGGGGTCGCGGGTGAAAGCGACGCCGGTGGCGCAGTCGTTGCCCATGTTGCCGAACACCATGGACTGCACGCTGACCGCGGTCCCCCAGTCGGCCGGTATGCTGTTCAGTCTCCGGTAGGTGATGGCCCGCTGGTTCATCCAGGAACCGAAAACCGCGCCGATGGCGCCCCAGAGCTGCTCCTCGGGCTCCTCGGGGAATTTGACCCCCAGGCACTCGTGGATCCTCGCCTTGAAGCTTGCCACCAGTTCCTTCCAGTCGCCGGCGGTGAGATCCGTGTCGAGGTGCACACCGCGGGCCTCTTTCTTGCGCTCCAGCAGGTGCTCCAGTTCGTCCTTGTGCATCCCCATGACGACGTCCGAGTACATCTGAACGAAGCGGCGGTAGCCGTCGTAGGCGAAGCGCTCGTCGCCGCTTTGGGCGATGATCCCCTGCACGGTGGTGTCGTTCATCCCGAGGTTCAAAATGGTGTCCATCATCCCGGGCATGGAGGCGCGGGCTCCGGAGCGGACCGAGACCAGGAGCGGGTTCTTGGGATCGCCGAATTTCTTCCCCATGAGCTTCTCGATGGCACCCATGTTTGCCGCCACCTCGGCCCGGAGCCCCTCGGGGTAGTTCCGGTCGTTCTTGTAGTACTCGGTGCAGACCTCGGTGGTGATGGTGAAGCCGGCCGGAACCGGGAGACCGATGCTGGTCATCTCGGCAAGGTTCGCCCCCTTCCCTCCCAGCAGCTCCTTCATCTGTGCATTACCGTCCGCCTTGCCCGCGCCGAAAAAGTAAACGTACTTCGATCCCATGTAGCCCCCCTTAAAGTTAGCACATCAAAAATGAAAGCTTCCAGTATACAGTTCTCTACAGAAAAGATAAAACAGCCGCCGGCCTTGCGGCGCGAACGGCTGTTTACGTGAGCGTTACTGTTGAATAATGCGGCAGCAGGGTGTTACCCGGCGGGTCGACACCCTGCTTCCCGGCTGCTGTAGCACCGTCCGCTGGATCATGGCGAAAGCCTTGAGAAGTCGGCCACCCGGGCGAAGAGCCGCGCGATGCCGGTCAGAAGGGCCAGACGGTTGCCGCGCACCTTTTCGTCCTCCGCCATCACCATCACCTTCTCGAAGAAGAGATCCACCCCTTCCTTCAGGGTGGCGATCTCGGTGAGAGCCGAGAGGTACTCGCCGCTCCCAAGCGCGCTTCCCACCTTCCCGGAAACCTCCTGGAGGGAGCGGTACAGGGCGCCTTCGGCGGCGTCCTCGAAGAGCGCCTCCGAGACGGGGGTATCCACCCCTTCCTTCACGATGTTGCAGACCCTCTTGAAGGCGACGGCCAGGGGGGTGAAGTCCTCCCTGTTCTTGAACTCGGAGAGGGCGCGGATTCTCGCGCCGGCATCGACCAGATCGTCGAAGGAGACGGCGACGACAGCCTCCACCACGTCACCCGGGTAGCGGTCGGCCATCAGGTTCATGAAACGGACCTTGAAGAACTCGAGCACTTCCCGGCGCACCTCCGCCGGATCACGGCTGCTTTTGGGTGCCAGCAGAACCAGGGACTCGTCGATGAAGCCTTCGAGCTGCTCGCGGTACCCCTTTTCCAGGATGATGTTGATGATGCCGAGGGCCGAGCGGCGCAGGGCATAGGGGTCGGCCGAGCCGGTCGGTATCAGCCCGACGCTGAAGCAGCCGCAGATGGTGTCCATCTTGTCGGCCAGTGAGACGAAGGCGCCGATGTCGGAGGGGGGGAGCTCGCCGCCGGCCCCGGTCGGGAGGTAATGCTCGGCAATGGCGTTCGCCACCTCCCTGTCCTCGCCGGCATGCAGGGCGTATTCCCGTCCCATGATCCCCTGCACCTCGGGGAACTCCCCGACCATGCCGGTTACCAGATCGGCCTTGCACAGGGTCGCGGCCCGGTACGCCTTGTCTGCTACGGACGGGTTGTGCTTGGCGGCAAGATACCTGGCGAGCAGCCGGAAACGCTCCATCTTCTCGAAGGAGGTGCCGAGCTTCGCCTGGTAGACCACGCTCTTGAGAGCCTCCACACGGTTTTCCAGAGGGACCTTCTTGTCCTCCTCGAAGAAGAAGCGGGCGTCGGAGAGGCGCGCGCGCAGCACACGCTCGTTCCCCTTGACGACCACGCCCGGGTCCTCGGTCAGCGTGTTGTTGATGGTGATGAAGCCGGGCAGGAGTTTCCCCGCGGCGTCCACCATCGAGAAGTAGCGCTGGTGCTCCCTCATGGAGGTGATCAGCACCTCGCGGGGGACGGCGAGGAAGTCGGGGGAGAAGGTGCCGGCCACAGCGCTCGGGTACTCGACCAGGAACGTCACCTGCTCCAGGAGCCCCTCGTCCGGCAGGACCTCACCGCCGGCGAGCTTGGCGACCCGGGCTATCTCGCGCCGGATGATCTCCCTTCTCCGCTCGGGATCGGGGATCACGAAGTGCCGCTCGCACTCCTCAAGATAGTGCTCCAGATCGCGCACCGGGAAGCTGGTGTTGGCCATGAAGCGGTGGCCGCGCGAGACGCTGCCGGTCTCGATGTTGCCGAAGCTGAACGGGACCACCAGGCCGTCGAACAGCGCCACGATCCAGTGGATGGGACGGGCGAAGCGGACCTCCAGCTCACCCCAGCGCATCGATTTCTTGAACGGGATGGCCCCCATAAGGCGCGGCAGAATCTCGGTCAAAAGCTCCGCGCTCTCCCTTCCGGTCTCGCTCTTGACGGCCGCGAGGTATTCACCCTTCTCGGTCATGACGACGGTGAGCTGCGACACCTCGATCCCCTGGCCCCGGGCAAAACCCTGGGCGGCCCGGGTCGGGTTCCCGTCGGCGTCGAAGGCTACGCTCTTGGCGGGCCCCATGGCAGTCAGCTCCGCGTCCGGCTGCCTCTCGGCCAGCCCCTTGACGGCGAGCACCAGGCGGCGCGGCGTCCCCAG